>DAOSDU010000011.1 GCA_035362715.1 Methanofastidiosum sp. | reverse complement strand
AATTTATTGGCTCTGCACAGGCAGGCTCATACGTTTCTGCAGTTGATAGCTTTAGCGTAAAAAACAAGAGATACGTAGTTTACGGCTCATTTGATGATAATGTCAACACATACTACAGGGAAACAAAAAATGTCCCGTTTTATGGATTCGGGACAGTTCTAGCTGCCTTGATATACTTCCTATACAGAAGGCGTCAGTAGCTCCTAAATCTTTGGACCACAAAGTCTTTTTCAAGCGCATTTACAAATGCTGCGGCTTTGGGGCCTGATTCCTTGCCAATCAAGACTTGGTATATGGCTCCAAAAAGCATTTTTGGCTCAATGGGAATGCCTGTCGCTATTTCATAGATCTTATTGTGAAGCTCAACATCAGTTAGATCTTCGCCCTGGACCAGGTCAGAGATTATTTTAAGCCCTTCCTTCTGCTCCGGTGAAAGCTCTATTTTTGGGGGCTCATCCAATAACTCAAACTTTATTATATCAGGGGCGTAGAGCTTTACCCAGTTTGACGCAAGTTTTACCCTTGTTTTTATCCTTTCGATGTCAGTTTCAGAAAGCTCACTTTTTATGTGGCCCTCCTTCTTTAGGATTTTTATAATTCTGTCAACATCAGAAGTTATCTGGACAAGGACGGCCATGAATCTAAAAGATGGCTGTGCTGGCAGGGCATTATACCCCCAGATGTTAGAGAATTCATAGAGCTTGTCATACTTTTCTCTTTTATTAATCTCTTCATCACCAAAGTAAGTCGTTTCAACCCTATCAAACTCATCGTAAACATTTAAGAAATCAAGGTCAAGGGCAATTTTAAGCTCCTTTGTCGGCTTTGTCTTGACAAAAAGATACCTCAATACATCAGGCTCCATGACAGACAATATATCTGAAGGCAAAATGACGTTTCCCTTGGATGATGACATTTTTCCGCTTGCGCCTTTTAAGGATACAAACTCGTAAGTTGCACCTATTATAGGAGGTCTATTGAATATCTCCTGTATTATTTTCTGCCCTGTGTCTGCGCTGCCGCCTTGCGTGCCGTGGTCCTTCCCATATGGCTCATAGTCAACACCAAGTTCAGCCCACCTTGATGGCCAGTCCACCCTCCATTTCAGCTTGATGTAGTTTGCCTTCCTTATGTCTGCAGTCTCTTCAAATCCACACTTACATGAATAACTTAGGGCATACTCCCCATCAAAAGATTTGATTTTTGTCATGTCCTTCCCGCATTTTGGGCAGTAAATTGAAACTGGATACCAGTCAGCTGCGATCTTCTCTCCACCCCTCTGGCTGTTCAATAGCTCGATTAGCTTGTCCTTTTTATCAAGTGATATCTTGATATTGTTTTTGTAAATGCCTTTTTGGTATTGATCTGAAGCCCTCAAAAAATCTGGTTTCATTCCAGCTTCAGAAAGTGAAACTTCAAAAGGCTCCATGAAATGATCAGCAAATGAGTTGTGGCACCCGTCAGGGTCTGGGACCTTACAGTCCGGGAACCCTATATACTCAGAATAATTTGCCGGCACATTTGAAGGGACCTTTCTAAACCTATCATAATCGTCCCACATGTGTATGTGGCGGGAGTTGTATCCCATGTCCTTTAATGCAAGCGCTACAAGGCTTGTCGTGATGGCCTCTCTGAAGTGGCCTATGTGACAGAATCCTGAGGGTGTAACCCCAGATTCACATACATACTCTTTCTTCTCTCCTCTTTCAGCTATAATTCTCTCAGCAAAAGTTGATGCCCAGTGCATGTCTAACCTCTCCGTCTGACGTTTGAGTCTTTATCGCATATCTCTTTTAAGACTTGCTCAAAGGACTCGTCATTCATCAAAACTCTATTCAAATAGACGCCCGTCCTGCCTATCTTATCCCTTCTTGTGAGGACTTGAGAGCGCTCTCTCACAATGTCAATTGAAACTTTTAGTAGTTTTGATACTTCAGCTTCCCTCCCAGTTATCTCTTCTTCTATATGGCCCCGCTCATTTGGCCTTATCAATACGAGCCTTTTATCGACACCAGGGACCCTCTTATCTTCTTTCAAGTCGTCAAGCTCGATTGCCCCCCCAAAATAGTAGAACTCAATCTCCCTTACCTTTGACTCTGTGATGGGGAAGGTTATAGTTTCCCCGGAGAAGAGCGTGATTGCACCCTTCACAAGGTGCCAAGGCGTTGCCTGGACGATGCTCCTCTCCTTGATTCCTAGGTCGTCAAGTGCCATCTCGAGTAGGTAAGTTTCAGGTATATGCTCGATAAAAAAGTCAATATCAGATGCTTTATGGACATCCCCCCTGGCTACCGAGCCGTAGAGAATGGGGTGAAAATCCGATATTTTTTCCATGACTGTAACTGCCTTGGATCTAATTGACGAAAGCAGCTGCCACTTTTCGTCGTCATAAACCACATTTCTCCTGTGAAATGCGACTGTTTTCTCCTTCATTATAAAAAAATTACAGTTAGAAATATAAATCATTATCTTAGGAATTGGATATGAATCCGCTTTATATCGTGCTTTTAGGCATAATTATGTTCTGGGTCATACTTTCCGAGGTCAACAAAAAGTATAGCCTTTCAAAGTATGGCATCGATTTCCAGGGGATAATCCTCTTGTGGAGAACTAAAAAGTTCAATGACTTTATTGATAACATCTCACAGAAAGGGAAAAAGATCTGGGGGGTATACAGCATAGTCGGGATAGGTGCCGCAGTTGTCGGGATGGTCACTGTGTTTTACTTCCTATTTTCAAATGCTGTTAAAGTCTTGCTTTCACCTGAACCCTCACCAGGGGTCGGGTTTGTAATCCCGGGTATTACAGTCCCCTTCTGGTACAGCTTGATAGGGCTTATAGTAGTCCTGATGGTGCATGAGGGGTCGCATGGTATAATAGCAAGGGCAAACAACATCTCTCTGAAGTCAGTCGGGTTGGCCCTTTTTGTTGTATTGCCGGGAGCATTTGTTGAGCCTGATGAAGAGGAGCTAAAGAAAACATCAAGGCTCACAAGGATGAAGGTCTATGCGGCGGGGTCTATGGCAAACTTTGTCACAGCTCTAATTGCATTTGTGTTAATCATGGCAGTTATCAATCCGCTTTTGACACCTTCAGGTATAGAGATAGTGTCAATTGAGGAATCTTCTGGTGCGTTTGCGTTTTTATCGCAGGGCGATATAATAACAGAAATCAACGGCGTAAAGATTGAAACACTAGAGAACTTCTATGACATTATGCAAAATTCAAAGCCAGGCGATACGCTAAATATTACATCTGATAAAGGCACATTTGATGTGTTACTAAAAGAACACCCAACTGATGCTGGCAAAGGCTACATTGGCATTGTGACCTCTCAATATTACAACTCGCCAGTTAACATGAAGATTTTAACCCCAATAAGCGGTGTGTTGTTCTGGGTTTTCCTTTTGAACTTTAACATAGGGCTCATAAACCTCTTTCCACTGCCATTTTTGTTTGATGGGGGGAAGATATTCAAGGAGATAGTCGATATAAAGTTCAGTGAGGCGAACTCTAATGCGATTCAGAAGGTATTTGCTGTGATAGGCATTTTGCTCTTCGCAATAAATATCCTGCCTTCATTTTTATGATGTTATGATAAAGGTAGTTTTTTTACGGGACAAGAGGAGTGTTGAGATAGAGGCTAGAAATGTCTCTGAGGTATTCTCAAAGCTATCCATATTGAGAGAGCAGTACGTCGTGATAAAAAACGGCAGGATAATCTGCGAAGACGAGCCTTTGTCAGATGGGGATACAATTGAGCTATTCACAGTTGCTTCAGGTGGTTAATTGAAGTGCTCAAGGTGTAAAAAGGATGCAATCTATTTTCAAAGGCAGTCAGGCCAGTACTACTGCGGGGAGCATTTCAATAGCTATTTTGTTAAGAAGTTCATGCGCGGCATCAGAGAAGACAAGCTAATAAAAAAGGATGAGAAGATTGCAGTTGCCGTAAGCGGCGGAAAGGACAGCTTGACTTTGGCCTTTCTTCTAAAAAAGCTTCAGGTGAGATACCCGTTTGAAATGGAGGCCGTCATAGTTGATGAGGGGATTTCTGG
This sequence comes from Methanofastidiosum sp., assembly GCA_035362715.1. Taxonomy (NCBI): domain Archaea; kingdom Methanobacteriati; phylum Methanobacteriota; class Candidatus Methanofastidiosia; order Candidatus Methanofastidiosales; family Candidatus Methanofastidiosaceae; genus Candidatus Methanofastidiosum; species Methanofastidiosum sp. The sequence continues at coordinate 48,068 of DAOSDU010000011.1, read as the reverse complement.
GTATAGACACCACACCCTTAATGCTGCAAAAAATCAACTTGAAAAGCTTGAGATAGACTACCACATCGAAACTTTTAAGGATAATTTTGGAAAGACTCTTGACTCTTTTGTTGAAAATAACAAGGAAAATGCATGCTCCACCTGCGGCGTTTTACGAAGGTATATTTTGAATAAAAAAGCAAGGGAGCTATCTTGCACAAAGCTTGCGACAGGCCACAATCTTGATGATGAGGATCAGTCTGTTATAATGAATCTCATGCGGGGCGATGTAATCAGATTTTCTAGAGGCCAGAACTATTACAAGAAGATCAGTGACAAATTTGTAGAGAGGATTAAACCCCTGCGTTATTTTTTGGAAAAGGAGATAGTCATCTTTGCACTTAATAATAATCTATCTTTTGACTCATCAGAGTGCCCATATGCTTTGTATGCTATGCGGGGGGAGGTGGGGAAGTTTCTTGACAGGATGGAAGAGGTGAGGCCTACAACAAAATACTCTCTTTTGTCGGGCTATGATAAGATACTCCCTGCATTAAATCAGTGCTTTATCCCCGAATCAATTGGGGTATGCGAGATTTGTGGCGAGCCAACAATGGATGGCACCTGCATGAGATGCAAGATTTTGGAGAAATAAGTTAGACTTTAAGGCTTCCAGACTTTTAAGAAATCGACTCTTTCAAAGTCACTGTCGTTTGTGGCGATATTCTTGATGTCATAGTATTTGCAACTGGCCGCGTGGATAGCGTCACTAGCCAAGAGATTGTATTTATTTGAAATATCTAAAGCAGTTTTTAAAATTTCAGCAGTAAAAGGTAACAATACTATTCTTGATTTAAATATATCCTCAATAGCTCTTTGTGCGAAATGACATTTCGATATAAGCGTAGGTTCTCTCTTAATATATGGGAGTAATTCTGTTTTATTCATTCCTGTTATTTCTTCTAATTCAGATATAGTAACTTTGTAAAAAAATTCATTAATACAATTAACTGAGGAAAACCCTAGGATCTCTCCATCTTGACATTTTGAGAGAAATCTCAATGAACTTTCATAAAATCTATGCTTTTTATTAAACGCATACAAGAAAATATTAGTATCTATAAAGATTAATCCTTTAGAAAAACTTTCAACATCTAGTATGTCCATTCATAAGCCTCGTCTTCTACCATCTCATCCCATTTTTTTTCATCGACTTCCATATGGTCCCTGAAAAAAGACTTCACAGGCTTTTTGTGTGGAAAAGCTATCACTACATCCCCAATTATCTTAACATCTTTATCAGATATCAATTCAGATATCCTATCCTTCTTAGAATCTGATATTTCCATCATATCCAATTATTAAAAGAGATATATAAATATTGTCTTGTGATAGATTATATTTATTTTATTCTGTATTTTTCACTTATTTTAATTCGTATATAATTAAAATATGTTTCTGAAATAACAACGGAATTGATTAATCCTATAATTTCCCTTTCGTCAATTCTTTTTAAAAAATTTTTAGTCGAGTTATAATACTCTTCACGTTTCAAAAGAAAGTAAGTAAAAATATTTGAATCAACAAATACTTTAGAGTTTTCTGGAATATGAGAGAGCTCATTCAATATCTACACCATATTCAGTCATTTCTATGCTCTCATCAATTAGCTCTTTCTTTGATTGGACCAGTCTCTTTTCTATTTCATCTATTTTTGACCTTCTTATCTCTAAAATGACCTTTTCGCCTTCCATCCCGAGTTTCTTAAGATCCTCGTCAGTTTTGATTATTCCATCCTTTATCCTTGCATGGACTATTATTCCCATAAATAAGAGTTGCATTTGAAAGTTTTTAAGTATTGCTGTAAGATTCGTAGAACGGAAAAATACGATGCAAAGGCGGATTACCACCCTTGTCAATTAGAGTAAAGAAAAAAATCTATAAATATAGTGCCAGAAGTAAAATATTCAAGATTAGAGTCCATCAATACACCAAAAGACCTTATTTCTTAGACAGGCCCCTATAGAAAAACCTTTTATAATAATATGAAAATCTAAATCTTATGCCCTGGTGGCTTAGTGGTATAGTGCCTGCTTGGTAAGCAGGAGGTCGCGGGTTCAATCCCCGCCCAGGGCTTCATAATTCTATTTTCGAATATTCAGTTAATCGAGGTAATACCCGGCACCAACGACGTACGTCTTACCCTTGTGGGTGACATTCTTGATGAATGATATTTTTTCTGAGTCTATATTCTCCCCATGCCTCTTCCAAAGATAAGGTTCAGACCAGCCTTCGCCTTTACGGCTATATGCTATCTTCATTATCATCTCTGTTATATTTGTACCACGTGCATCTGTCATGTTTGTAATTTCTATATCTTCGCCCATGTTGTCCGGGGGGAATACAAGCCTGATAATCCTTTTACCTTTAACAATCCAGACAAAAACGTAAATATCACCATATAAGAATCTGCCTTCTGTTCGGAACATAGGGAAAGCATCCTCGCCCTGTGCCTCGACAAAAAATGCAGCTTCTCTGACTAATGATTCAATTTCTAAAGCAATATTTTCTGGCATATGATCACTAACGCCCTAATAATTGATTTATTTCTTATTTTCTATTTTTCTACTATTTTCTTAATTTTTCGTTCAAGAGGAGGAATATCTTGATTAATTCTGACAATGTCAGGACTAGGACCTTGCATAAATTACCTCTGAGCTTTGAATTACTTGAGTTCTAAAATATCTACTAAGATCATTTGGTGTCCTTAGATCGATTTTACATTCTTCAAAAAAAGAAGATAGTTCTTCTTCCATTTCTAATATTTTAAAAATGCTTGGCGTATGCCCATCTTCAAACTCTACTAGCAAATCAATATCACTTTCAGGATTAAAGTTTTCTGTCAAAGCTGATCCAAAGAGGGATAATTTTTTGATATAATTATCTTTACAGAATTTAATGATTTTTTTATTGGATATTAAATTACTAATTCTAGAGTTCATAAACAGTATTATGAAACTCTAATATAAATCTTTTATTGATATATATCCATCTGCGGGGTGTAATCCCCTAATCAGTGTCACAGTATGCCAAAAACGGGCAGTGTGAAGTGTAGCATTCACTTTTTGGAATCCTTCTAAAGTTTGAAAGAAAACACCATAATGGTCTCTTTGTCTTTGGTATATAATCTTTATTTTTTTCTCTAACCTCTTCTTCAATGTTGGTCAAATCATCCTTCATTCTGTAAAACACGTGCACCTTCTCAGATCTATAGGTATAAATGCAATAGCCTTCCATCTTTTCTCCATCAACTTCAATATAGTCCCATTCTCCCCTAGCATGACCTGCTGTTTTATACCTTAACAGTTCTTACATAAATACATTCTTATTTATAGTTCATATTAGCATTAAGAATAAACTAAGTGGGATTGCCCTATATTTATTATCAAGATCTATATGATTTTTTGTGACAAGTAATCCTTTATCAAATCTTCTTAAATTCTTAAAGTCGTGACTGCCAATTTTTGATTGGTATTTTACCTCTACGGGGATAAGTTCTTCCCCAAGCCTTACAACATAATCTACGGATTCCCCTTTGTTCGTTCTGTAATAGAAAAGAGAATTTGATACATCAAATAAATCTGTAGGGGAATAATTATATGCTAGTCTAGCAAGATGATCACCACATAAACTTTCTGTCAAAATAGATTTATTTTCAGGAGACAAAAGATATGTTTGGGCCATTTTATAATAGTTACCTCCAGGATTTACTAAGAATCCTCTAAAAGCATGGAAAAAGAAAGGATTTGGAATCTGTATTTTTTTCTCAGATCTATGTTTGGCCGTTTTTTTATCGAAATCTACTGCAGGATAAATATTGACTGCAAATAAAGTCTGAAGCAACTCACAGTACTGATTGACTGTCACCGTGCTTGAAACATCTGCCTCTCTTGAAATTTTAAGCCACCCTATGGGTTTACCTTCATGCTTAATGATTGCAGAAATAATCCTCTTAGCTAAACCCTCGTCTCTCCCAAGTTTTGTTAGATCTCCAAAAAAAAATTGGAGATAAAGCTCATAAATGCTATTTGGAATTGCTCCTGTGGATGCGATAGAGTTAACAGCTGTCATAATCCCTCCATCAATAAGATAATCCTCCATTATGTCTTCTAAGGAATTCATTTGAGGAATTAAGGGATTAATCCATTTTTCAGCGTCCCCATTTAAGATATCGTTTAGAGCATCTATTCTTATTGAATTATCAAAAAGCCCCATATCCTTAAATTTCTGTCCGAGACTTTTGGACTTTAGTTCAACATATTCAGAAAATTTCATTGGGAGAAGTATCTTATTGATGTTGCCATTCTTCATCTCACCCTTTCTGCCGGGTAACCTCTCAATGCTATGTTTTAAATCCCAGGAAGATGAACCTGTTAGGACAAATGTTTTATCCATAAGCCCATAAGTATCAACTATGAATTTTATTGAAAGCTCCCAATCCTCTACTCTTGATATCTCATCAATCATAATTATTTTTCTATCTTTAGACTGTCTCAATGCCCATTTTAGATAAGCTTCAATTGTATCCTTTAGTTCAATATTTGATCTCATGAGATCACATGTGAAATAACAAATATCAACAGGATTTTTTTTCATTAGCCGTTCTCTAATCATTATTTTTAGAAGAGTAGTTTTCCCAACTTGCCTTGGGCCCCTAAGCGAATAGACGCTATCCTTTTCAATATCTATATGGGACTTAATTCTTGGAATCCATATATAACGGGCAGAATTTAAATTTGTTAACTTCTCATCATTTTCAATGAGTTTTTTATCCTCCCACCAAGGATTTTGTGGGAGTATATCATATATTTCTACCATTTTTGGGCACCTACGATATATCTATATACTAAAATTGGTATTTTTAATATATCATAATATACTAAAAATACTATTATATAAATATTACTATTCAAAAGTCCATAATTAAAGGAACGGGCAAAAAATAAGTGGAGATATTAAATAATAAAAAAATTAATTGATATAGTATCCTGCGCCTAGGACATATGTTGTGTCGTTGTAAACAACTTTCTTTATGTATGTGACTTTCTTCTCAATCTTATTGTCCGCTGGATTTGTCCTGAGGTATTCCCCAGACCATCCCTCACCCTTTTCGCTATTTGCTATAGTCACAAACATGTTTGTAATAGAGACATTATTGTCATCCTTAAAGTCAGAGACGTCTGTTCCTTCTTGCGCCAAATCTGGTGGGAAGACTACCCTCGTAACATTATCCCCTTCGACCTTCCAGACAAAGACATACGTGTCGCCTGTATAGAACTTCCCTTTTTCTCTTATCTGTGGGAATGCCTCCTCACCTTTCTCTTGGACAAGCACAGAAGCCTCTCTTACCAAAGTAGAAACTTTTTCAGGCCTACTATCAGTCCCCTGACCGATGCAACCAGAGAACAGAAATATCAGAATTAGTAAAATAGATATGTATTTCTTCAAAGTTATCACGTCCAATTAATGGTTTTTAATTAGATTTTAAAAAAGTAACTATTATAGAATTATTCTGTTGTTAAACTTATTATTTCTTCCCTTATAGAGTTTATTTTCTTTTCTGTTAGTTTAGAAAGAATTGATTTAGATTTAATTAAAAGTTCAGGGGCAAAATCAATTAATTTTGAGTAGAGTTCATCTGAGATATCTTTATCTACATAATACTGGACATCGATTCTTGCTTTTAGTGAGTCTTCTATAAGATCTAGCTCTTCTTTATTAAAATATTCATTAAGATATTCCTTTACAAAATCAACGGTGCACGAGTGAATCTCAGACTTTATTCCTATTCTCATAAGTACAGCATAAAGTGAAAAATAAATGGTATAGTAAGCAGTGGCAACCTTCCATTCTTTCTTTATATTAACTTGAATAGATTCCAAAGAATCTTCCGCTTTGCATAAATAAGCTTGAGATAAGTTTGAATTGGGTTTAATTAATTTAATTCCGTTTTTCTGATTTAGGCACCATAATATCTTACTCATTTCCCATCACCGTTAATACAAATCCATCAATGTTTTTAATGGCTATATGATTCTCCAATACTTCCTTTACCAATATATCTTTATTGATAACAGATTTGTATTTTTCTAAAGGGTAAACAACTAGATTAATTTCAATTTGATATGTTTTTGATATTTCTCTTATTTTATTATTTTCTATATATCCGATTACAAATATATCCAGATCAGACTCTTTATTTTGAGTTCCTTTAGCATAACTTCCAAAGATAAGGCCAATCCCCGAGATAAGAGGTAATATCTTTTCTATAATTTCTCCAACTAGGGGATTCTTGTCCATAAAGAGGGTAGTTTTATAGGACTCGGCTAATATAAGATAATTTTTAGAAGTAGAATTTTTTCTTAAAAAATAGGATTTAATCTTTCCACGGAAGATTGATTCGAGTACGCCCTTTGATTCTAAGGAATTTAGAATTAATTGTGCTGTCCTGGGGCTGATATTGAGGAGTCTATTCACTTCCCTTATATAGAGATTTTTGTTATACCCTAAGGTGAATAAAGAAATAACTTTGAGATGATTTTCCGTTATACTGGGATTATTGTTTAATAAATAATACATATGTTTAAAATATAATACAATATTATTTAAATCTTTGTATTTACAAAATTAGAAATAAAATAAGAATAAGAAAAAATTAAATTATTAAAGATTCTTTTTCTTTACTCTGATTGAAGATGGCGGTAGTCCGCCTTTTGAATTTAGTATTTCATCCAAGTTCTAAAGTTTTTTTTACAATGTCCAAAACAAACTTTACATCTTCGATGGCTCTTATTGCATCACTTTGAGCATATTCTTCAGAAGGTAAAAAGTCTTCAGCGCCGTAGAAGCTTACCTCCCTTTCTTTTCTCAATGTTTTAGATATAGTTCTTATTTTATCAGAATTAGATAAGAATGGCTCTTTTAAAAAGTCTTTATTTTTATCTAGGATAATACTAACATCGTGCATAGTCGGAACAATAAGCCCCATATCTAGTAAGACAGCCTTTAGTAAAAGCTCCACAGTTTCCTGGGCTTCCCTTACTACTTCTGCATACCCTTCTCTTTTGAGATATTCATTCAATACTTCATATCTAATAATGGCGCGTTTTAGATAGTCTTCTGAAAGTTTATCCAACTTTTATACCTTCTAATATCTTTTTATTATTAAGGACAAAGTATTCAAAACTACCACACTTTTCCTTTCTTGTTTTACATTCATTCATTAGATTCTTATATTTCATAAGTAAATTTTCCATGAAATTATCTCTATCAAATATGATAATTCTTTTTGTAACCATGTCAAGATACAGAGGATTAAAGCACAATGATTCTTTTTCTGTTAGAATTAAAGTTGATATTTCAGAGGATATTCTATCCTCGTAAAGCTTGAGGCTTAAATTTAAGAGTGGGGATTCAATCTCTTTGACAAATTCTCTTATTCTCTCTCTCCTGTTTTTATCTGTTTTAATTACAATAAATAAATCAATATCTGAATCAAACTTATTCTCTTCCCTTGCATAAGATCCATAGACTACAAGGGACACTAGTGCATCACCATAATAATCTTCGATTTTGCTAAAAAGTTGAGTTATATACTCTTGATGATTTTTAGTGAAAAACTTCATTATACCAAATAGATAATTTATATTTATAAAGATAATCAGTAGGGTGGGTAATAGATTAATTAAATAAAATAAGAAAAGAAGAAAAAGATAAATTAAAAATTAAATTATTAAAGATTCTTTTTCTTTACTCTAATTGAGGATGGCGGTAGTCCGCCTTTGTGCCTGTGAGGTCTTAGTTTTGGTGCGCCTGGTCTTGATGGTAGTGTTAATCCCTTTGACATTGGTGGTCTCTTTGGCCCTTGCTGTTTTCCAAATTTAAAGTAGTAAAGTGCACCTGCAAGTATCAGTAATCCAAGGCCTATACCAAGGTATAGCGGTAGATTGTTTTTCCTTAGTGCTGTGTCAACAATTACTGTTGAGTCTCCAGCTGTAACCTGCTCTTCAACAGTAGTGAATCCTCCTTTAGTAATCCTGACTGTGTGTGTTCCAAGCTTAAGTCCTGTGACAAGTAGCTCCCCTTCTGAATCAGTTATTCCAGAAAGTGTGCCGTCAACATAGACACTTGCTCCTGCAAGTGGTGCGCCGCTTGCATCTTTTGCAACGACCCTTATGGAGCCAGTTGCTGGGGCTAGTGTAATTGACACTGATGAAGTCTGATTTGAAGTGATGTTAGTTGTCTGTTGAAGGCTCTCTGCAAATCCGCTAGATACTGCAGACACCCTGTAAGCGCCCGGGGCAAGTTGAGTTGATCCTGTACCACCAGATGTAGTAATGGACCTAACTACTGCACCAGTGCTTGACCTGATTGTGACAGTGGCAGTGTTAATTGTTGCACCTTTATCATCCTTGACAGATACTGCCAATGTTCCTCTTATTGAGTTTAGTACGATGCTTCCAAGGACAGATTGCAGGTTCACAGTCTGTTTTGACTGCACGCTAAATGATGAGGATGTGTATGCATCGTATCCTGCCTTTGATATTGTGATGACATATGTTCCTGGTAGCGCATCAAATGAGAACTGGCCGATTGAATTTGTTGTCTTTGTGTCGACAAACTCTTCTCCTGGGTACTTCTTCAATACCACTGTTGCAGATGATACTATCTGCCCAGAGTCATCCTGGACTATTCCTGTGACTGTTCCTTTTGTTTCAAGGATTACAATCTTTTCTCCAGTTGTAAGTGATGTCGGCTGTAAATCCCTTAGTTCCTTTTCATATGCTGGGATCTTTGCGTAGTATGTGCCTGTTGATGGAAGCGGGGATGACTGGAACTTTCCTTCACTGTTTGTAAGTCGGCTATCAACCTTTACATCTGTGGACTGGTTGTATATGTCTATCAAGACATTTGGTGCTGCTGTTCCTATCGCATCAAAGTAGACTGTTCCCCAGATATACCCTTCAGTACCTGGTACTGTCATAGTTAAAGTCTGTGTTGTGTTTCCGTTGATAAGTATTGTACTTGTTCCGTAGTCTACATACCCGGATGCTGTGACATTGTTTAGTGTGTGATTTCCTCCGGATAGTGCGGTGTATGTTACCTGTCCTGCTGCATCTGTTACCTGCGCAACACCGTCAACTGTAACAGTTGCACCTGATATTGCTGTGCCTCCTGCATTCTGGACTGTTATTGTAAGGTTTCCTGCGGAGTATGTTACAGCTACACATGATCCATTTTGACAAGTGTATCCAGATGGACATGGAACTGTGGATGAGCACTGTGATGCTGGCCCTTCGTTGTTTGGAACGTTAACTGTAAAGCTCCAAGGGGCTGTGAACTGTGTTCTGTTCCCAGCTGTGTCTACTGCACAAATTCTCCAGAAGTAAGTTCCATTGTACAAAGGTGTTTGTATTGTATACCCCATGTTGACATAGAGATTATTGTCAACATTAATACCTAAGACCTGAAATATCCCAGATACATCTGTTGTTTTTTCAGGTGGAAATGTAATATCTGTTGAGTATTGGATTATATAACTTGATATCTCTTTTACAACACAGTCACATCTAGAGTGTCTCCATTCAAGTTGTGGATTACTTGAGTTAAGGGTAAATCCATTTGAGGGTGACCTAAGTGCTAATCCTAAATTGTCACGAGGAATATTCAAACATTCAGTTGGCCAGTCATTTTGACAACTAGTTACTGTATTAGGTATATCGCCCCAAACTAAGGGAGGAGAAGTACTTATACGGAAGTTTCTAGTTAATGAATTAGTTCCACGGTTACCCGCAGAGTCTACAGCATAAACTCTCCAATAATATGCCGCTCCAGGGTCTGTTAATAATGTTTCAGGGAAATCTTGTGTTGGTACAAAACTTGTTGTAGTAAGTGGCCCTCTTTGATAAGTAGTGGAATTCCAATCTGATGGCCCATAAAAGTTAGATGTGGATGGCCATGTAGTTGTACCATTACTTATACCTGGAGAATCAGGAAAGCTTGCATTTCCAGATATTTGGACATAATATCTTACAGGATTTGACAAATTATTTGTATCTAATACTGAAGTCCAAGTAAATGTAGGTCTCTTGTTCTGGCTGACTTGCCCATTTGTCAAAGTAAGTAAATTTGGTGCTGGTGGACCTGTTGTATCAACGGTAAATCTCCAAGTTTCAGAGTATACTGTTGTATCAAGGCTTGACGCAACCTTCCAGAACCAAATACCATCTTCCAAACGTCCTATTGGTGGTGTTGGAGGTTTTGAAGTGGATACATTATATTCAGTCTTTCTTGTTGTATCACTGTTATAGTCCCCGGTGTAATTATTTACGGCAATCTTATCCGGATATGCAGTGTAATCATAGAAAATTGGTGTACTATCAGGAGAATCGGTTCTTGATAAACGTATATTATAAAATGTAGCAGAGGATACGTTTTCCCAGTTTAGTATTGGATTGTTGTAGTCTAACAAGGAAAGATCTGATGGAGATGTCAAGTTTGGAACAGTTGTTGAAACTAAGAAGCTCCTACCGACTGAGGGTATTGGACTCTGATTTCCAAGTTTATCAGTTGCCCAAACTCGCCAGTACCATGTGCCATTTGAAAGTGCTTGGGATTTGTGCATTCTTAGATTAGAAAATCCAGCTGGTTTGCTTGGCCAAGTAACATACCAATTGTTATAGGATGTATCTCCTGAAGTACTATTATATCCTCCATTTGGAATTCCACAAAAGAGAGCATCGTTTGGATTATAAAAGCTCTCGTTGATATCTATTGATTGTGTGATAACGTTAGTTGTAAAGTTAGGTGAGGTAGAATACTGTATGTGGTATGTAATGCAGTTGTTTTGTCCTGAGTCAGCGGGCCTCTCAGAAGTTAAATCAGATATTTTGTAAAATGTGAAATTGGCTTCATTTCTATTGTTTGGGATTACATAGCCATTATCAGGTTTATACATGCTTGGAGTATCTGTTGCGGTACTTACATAGAAAAATGCACCGTCAGAATCCGTTTCTTGTGGCAGATAACTTGGATATTTTCTTTCATCTACATCCCATACTGAAGCGTTTATTTGAGTTCCAACATTACCAGACATACTTTCCCCAGATATTGTTATTTGGGCCAATCCATTGTTTGTAGTTGCAGTCGGCACATTGTATGTCGCAGTGAAAACAGATGCAGGTGCTGATTCAGATACAGATAAAGTAGTCCAAGTAGTTTGGTTATGTAACTTTACTTGGACTGTTGGTTTAGTTTTTAATACTTCGGAGGAATAAATCCTAATCTGCATTGAGCCTGCACCAACGACATCAGGAGTAGTGTTATAGTCTATTTTTGGAGTTTTAAGATAACGAATTCTAAAAGTTGGTACTGATGAAGTAGTCGAAACTGTAAAGCTCCTTGTTGTGTGTGAAGTTGGTGTACCGCTAAGATTGCCCAAAGAGTCTGTCGCCCACACTCTCCAGTACCATGTCCCATTAGTAAGCCCTGATGCGGCATATGTAATCGTAGGAGAAGTTGTATATCTTGTATAAACATTAGATGCAAAGGTAGAAGATGTAGAATATTGTAAGGTATATTCTACTGGATCAGCAGCATCAGTTATATCATTCCATGTGAAGGTAACGTCACTTGTTTCTATAGCACCGTTGGTGGGAGAAACTAATGTTGGCTTATCGCATTGCGAATCTACAATAAAAGTTGGCCCATCTAATCCTGTAGTCGCTGTATCAATAATATTTCCAATATTTCCCGCCCTATCTGTAGCATTTATAGTCACCGTAGCCAATCCGTCGCTTGCACCGTTTGTACTTGTGATGCTATATGTTCCTATGAGGGTAGTAGTCGGGAAACCCCCAGATTGTGATCGGAAATTTCCTGCTGAGGGAGGATTTGTAGTTGAAGTGGTATAAGTAAGATTCTGGAGAGTTTTGTTTTGCTGTTTAACAGAAACTGTTGGAGTAGCAATAATAGGATCATCAGCTACAATTGTGATTGTAATATTTCCAAGTCCAAATGTGCCGGGGTCGGTAACTGGCGCACCGGGAACATTAGGTGTTTTAGAATAACTCACAGTGAAGGTAGGTGCAGTATTATCAACTACTACTGATGGAGACAAAAGTAGCGGTGATAAATTACCTGCCGTATTATTTATAGTCCATGTATGTGGCCCTTCACCTGCAGTAACTTGAACTAAATCTAGATTAATGGTACGTGTTCCTGTAGACGTAATGTTACAGGTATAAACCATTTTTTTTGCGGGAAGAACTCCATCCGCATCACTAAGTGCATAGTCAATAGTAAATCCTGTTGATGCCGGCTGAACACCTTTGTCCGCAAGAACAAATCCTGCGGGAGCAATTATCTCTACTACTGTCCAAGAGGGAGAAGGAGTTCCAGTAATATTAAAATTAAATCTTACCCTAACAGGCATGTTATTACCATTAAGATAGGGTTGTGTATAATTATTGGCACTTGTCGTGATGTTGACGCTAATACTAGCAGCACTAACCTCCTGAAACTCAATTGCCCCAAATAAACTAAACATCAATAATGATCCAAATATAAAACTCAAAATCTTCTTATTCAAACAAATCTACCTCCTTTTTCGAAATGATCAGTTTTTTTATCATAATGCTTCTATCATGATTTATGTTAATCATGTAATTATCTCTATTAATTTCATTATATTTTAGTCCATTATCCTCATTATAATATTTCAAGCCAATACCTCCCTAATGTGAAACGATATAAAAATATTATCATGAAACGATTTTTCCATAATTTCAAAAATTGAAACACTCATTTTTAGCTCTCCTCCAGCATCTTTACCATCTTTTCCAGAAAATCCTCCCAGTTCTCTGCCTTCATGCGGCCTTTCCACTCAATGAGTTTGAAATAGAGATCATCCGGGATTCCCTTAATCGTTATACTTTTCATCAATTAACCCCAATGATTAACAATTATCAGTTTTCGCCATATATATGTATAAGCTGTTATCTAGTATCATTATCATTAATAGGTAATAGTATTTAAAGCTTTCGCATCTATTGCTTATCAATGTAAATACTTCTTAAGAAATCTTTGGAGTTTTTACTGTTAACACTGGCTAAATGTTTATATCCCTAGTAACAGATAGTAAATAGGTGATTCTCTGGAAAAGATACATCTTCCAATTATTATTGAGATGGATGAAGACGGTGTGTATATTGTAAGCTGTCCACAACTTAAAGGCTGCCACTCATATGGGGAAACTATAGAAGAAGCAATGGAAAACATTAAAGAAGCAATAGAGCTTTGCTTAGAAGATTAAAGTTCCTCTAATATTATTTTGGCATTATCATAATTAATTCAATATATAAAATTCATTTGGCACAGATTTAAATAATAGTATAATCAAAATATATCTAATGAAAAATGTTGAAGATATTGAAAAAATAATAGAAAGGGAGAAGGAAGAACTTCTCAGAGGATATAAGATTAAAAATATAGGCATCTTTGGATCTTATGCCAAAAATTCTGCTAAAGAAAAAAGTGACATAGATCTAATTGTTGAATTTGAGGAGCCTGTTAGTCTTTTAGGTGTAATAAAAGCAGAGAATTATCTAACCGAACTATTAGGAATTAGGGTGGATTTAGTTCCAAAAGAAGATATACGAAAAGAACTCAAAGAAACTATTCTAAAAGAAGTGATCTATATTTGAAAAGGGAGTATACATTATATCTAAAAGATATGTTAGAAAATATAGAAAAAGCAAATTATTTCATCAAATCTTCCTAATTATACTATACTCGATTATTTAATTTGGTATTAAATCTCTTCATAAGTTATTAGAAGTTTTATCAATATAATGTTTATTCAAAGATCTGTTTACTTTTTTGCCTAGAATAATAGTATCTTCTATGGTAAGGGTGCTTTTCTTTAAGTTAATTTCTAGTTCTTCAGAGAGTAAATCAGATTTATTAGAGTCCATTAATCTGTATCTGGAAAAATAAGATATAAAACTAATGTTTACAAATCTGCCCAAGCATTATCCTCCTCAAAAGTTAGCCAATCTTTTTTTAGAGAGGATTCACTCATTAGAGAAATTTCAAGAATACTTCTGTGTAGGATATATTCACCTTTCTTCATCATAAATCACGACTAAGTCTTCCATTACACTATTTTTAATAATAGGCCTCAAATTTTCCTCTGTAAATAAGTCTATTTTTTTACCCAGAATATCTCCTAAATCAAGCCCTATTCCTATAAATTCCAATAGGTCTTTTACCTCACTAAACTCTACAAGGATATCAATGTCACTATCTGGCCTTTCCTCTCCTCTTGCTGTTGAGCCAAATATTCCAATTTTTATAGCACCGTGTTTTTTTAAAAATGAAATAATAATTTCATTTTCTTTTGGATTCATGAAAATCTATGCATTTGTAGTGTATTTATCGATTATCTTTTATTAAAAAGAAATTAAACTAGGAATAAGAGTAAAGAAACTGGAAGACATCCATAGCTACTACTTAAACCATAGTTATCTTTTGTCACTAAGATCCCTCTGCCAAATGATTTAAAGTTCGATAAATCAGATTTTTTTATAGTGCTTTGATACTTAACTTCAAAAGGATATATTTTATCCTCTGTTAGTAAAAGGAAATCAATCTCTTTTCCTTTTTTGTCTCTATAATAACACACATGATCTTTTGGATCAAATAAGTCTCTTGGATTTAATGAATATGCAAGTCTACAAAGATGATTCTGTACAATTCCCTCAATAATCTTACTTTTGATTTCTAGGTCTAGGACATTTTTTTTCAGATTTATAAAATAATCAGTTTCTGCGTTAGACCAGCCCGAAAGGGCGTGAAAAATGAAAGGGTCTTGAACGTAAAGTTTCTTATTCTTGTTAAAAACAATTCTATTTTTATCGATTGAATAAGCATAGATTGTGTTAATAACAAATAACTCTTCCATTGCACCCACATAATCTTGTATTGTATTGTGTGATTTGATATCCGTATTTTGAGAAAGATTGTTCCAACTAATAGGATCAGAAACTGTCCTACATATCTCCCTAATTATCTGTTTGAAATAGTTTTCTTTGAAGTTATACCTTCTTAAGTCCCCTATTATAGAACTTATATAGATATTAAAGGTATTGTTGGATATTTTATTTTTATTCATGTATTCATTTATAACATATGGGATTCCGCCACAGGCAATATATTGGTCAAAGAGGGCGATGAGTTCATTTTTGTAAAGCATTAGCTTCTGCATTCTTGAATCGTCTTCTCCTTCAAAAAATTTGAAAATTAAATTATGTTTTTCTTTTGAATGATTTAAATTAATGTCTGATAGTATTCCATTGAATTTTGGCTCAATTAATTTTACAAACTCTGAAAATTTCATGGGTAAAAGAATCTTGTCAAGCGTTTCATCTTCTGATCCCCCTCTCCTTCCAGGCAATGTTTCTCCAGAATATTTAATATCCATAGAATGCGATCCTGTTATTAAAATTGAACAGTTTTCAAAAAGAGCTTTGTTTGATAAATGAAGTATTTCTCTTTGCCAGTTTTTTACAGAACATATTTCATCAAAAAATAAATATTTTCTATCGCCAGAGTTAACGCCAGTCCAGTTAAGGTAAATTTGGATTATTTGACTAAGTTCTTCAGCATTGTTCATTTCAAATGACCAGAAGAATATATTTTCAGGATTAATTTTATTTGAATTGATAAGTTCTTTTATTATGATTTTTAGTAATGTAGTTTTGCCAACCTGACGAGGCCCTCTTATTGTATATATAACATCTTTATCTAGAGAAATGTAATGTCTTAATGCTGGATACCACTTATATCTAACTTCATCAAACATTTTAATTTTAATATCTTGATTAATGGATTTTTCATCCTTCCACCATGGGTTATTTTCTGAAAGTTGGCTTATATCAAAATAATCCATAAAATAGCATTAACATTATAAATATTTAAACTTATTGATTTTTGACAAGTCATTTATAAATAAGACAAAATAAAATTGACAACGCACATATAAATAAAACAAAAATAAATTGACCAGTTATTTATAAAGAAGCATATTTATTTTTGACAACTATGACATACCAGTTAGAGAACAATTCCTTCTTTGCATGCTTCCTGGACTGTACCTATTTCATTTCTCTTTCTTTCAAACTCTTCGGGCGTATAGCAGAATGCTTGAAGTCTATAAATCCCGCCCCAGAGATCCTGCACTAATCCCATCCTCTTGATAAAATTAATGCCTTCAAAATCTTTACTAACAATGATTATATCATAGTCACTCTCGATTAAGTTGTCTCCCCTCGCTCTCGAACCAAAGAGAAGAACTAATTCAGTGTTAAATTCATTTTTTATCAGCCTGACTAAATCATCTAAAGTTTCAGCTCTTTCTCTATCCATCATATCTCCTGCAATGTAATTAAAAATTAAGTGATAAAAAATTAATGGTAATACCCTAACTTGATCTCTTAAATTCTGTAATAGCATAGTAAATCTACACCTAAAAGATATCGTTACAATGTTCCAAGATAATAATAGAAAATCCATCCATTAATAATGGCTATCTCTCACCTCATGAAGCCAATAAGGAAAAGAGATAGAATATGTAAACCAGAAAAGGGAGAATTGTATCAATAAGAATTAAAACAGAAATGAAATAATAATAAATTAACTTGGGGATGTCCTATTTTTTATCTTGATTTTTCTTCAATATCTTTTGTATTTTATCCACAGGCACTACGCTCTCGTAAATAGTAACGTCGTCTATATACCATCCCTGATATTTATTGTACTCGTCATCTCCTGAGTCAAAATAGAATATCACCCTGCTAACTCCAGGATAATTTCTTAGATTAACTGTATGTTTAACCCAGACTCCAGGCACATTGTAGCCACCAGAACTGTAATCTCCAGATGAATCATAAGTATCATCTTTGGGATTTAGTTGTAAAAAAAGATACTTTGTTCCGTCGTCTGATGTGATCTGCATTAGGTCAAAGGTGCTTGGATTTAGAGCTTCAATCTCCCACCATGTCCAGAAAGTAAGTATAGAGGGGTTAGCTAAAGGGGGAGAGATAAGCATTCCACTGTTTTCTCCGACGTCATAGTCACCAGTTGATTCATCCCCATACCAGAAGCTTCCAACACCGCTATGCGCATTTGGGTAGTCAGAGTTTGATGGCGTGACCCAGTGCCATAGCCCGGTAGTTGTCCAGCCTTGTGCACCGTCCTCAAAATTGAATATTCCGCCTCCTGCAACGGAAAAGATAGATAAGAAAAATATTACGCTTACTACTATTGAAATAAAAGATATTTTCTTCATGTTTTGCATATGCAATTAATTTATTTATAAGATTAACTACAAGGTAATGATAGAAAATATAGAATAAATAATCTTAAAATTGATCCATATATTAATAGCTATCGAAAAACGATTTAAATATAAGAATTATTTTAATTATTGTTATGGATATAAATCTTGACAAGGAGCTAGGATTAATTAATAAAATAGAGGGATTTGAACATGTTAGATTTATTTTTCTCTACGGTTCAACTTCTACAGGTAATGCAAATAAGAATTCAGATATTGACCTCTGCATATACTATGAAGGCCCAGAGAACGAAGCGTCTAGATTTAGATTAAAAGTATTATCAGAACTATCAACCGATAAATACGATGTAAAAATCTTTCAGCAACTTCCCCTCTATATTAGAAAAGAAGTTCTAAAAGGAAGATTACTTTATTCAAAGGATTTTAGTTTTGTTCATGAGGTAGCTCTTGATACCATTAGGGAATTTGATTATTTTAAAAGATTTTATTATGACTATATAGGGCTAGAAATGATAACATGAGAAAAGAAATTATTCTATCCAAAATAAATGAAATAGAGGAAAGCATTCCGTTGATAGCTGAAAATATGCCAGAAGATTTTGAGGATTTTGAAAATTTAGGATTGTTAAAGGATGGCATCTACAAAAGAATACAATACATAATTGAAAATATCCTAGATATTTGTGCAATTATTAATTCGGATCTCAAATTTAGCTCGCCAGGAGAAGAAGATGATGTTATTACTAATCTAGTTAAAAACAAGATATTATCACTAGGTATCGGAAAAAAAATCAAAGAACTTAAAGGCTTCAGGAATATTATAGTTCATAGATATGGGAAACTTGATGATAAATTATCGTTTGAATTAATAAATGAAAATCTGGAAGATTTTGAAAAAATTATAGAAAATATAAAGTCAATTTTAGACAAGTACTAACTTAAAACAACTTCTTGATGCTCTTCTCATAGGGTGGCTTTAATACCCCTTTTTCTGTAATTATCCCTGAGATATATTTAGCAGGTGTCACATCAAATGCAGGATTAAAAACGTCTATGCCTTCAGTTGCAATCCTCTTGCCACCTATGTGGGTCACCTCATCCTTACTCCTTTCCTCAATAGGTATACCCTCGCCTGTTTTTGTCTTTGGATCGAATGTGGATATAGGTGCTGCTACGTAGAAAGGTATGTTGTTTTCTTTGGCCAAAACTGCTACTTGATATGTTCCAATCTTATTTGCTGTGTCACCGTTCATGGCTATTCTATCGGCTCCAACTATCACCTTCTGGATCAATCCTCGTCTCATAGAGATACCTGCCATGTTATCGCATATCAAAGTTACAGGAATCCCATCTTCCTTTAACTCCCATGTTGTGAGTCTTGCACCCTGAAGGAGTGGTCTTGTCTCATCTGAATAAACCCTAATCTTCTTGCCTGCCTCAACTGCGGCTCTAATCACTCCAAGTGCAGTGCCGTATTCAGAAGTTGCAAGTGCTCCTGCGTTGCAATGAGTAAGTACTCCGTCTCCAGTGGAAATAAGGGGGTGCCCGTATTGCCCCATTTTTCTATTAATCTCCGCATCTTCCTTCCTTATCCTTTCTGCCTCTAAAATAAGTTCATTTTTAATTTCTTCAATTGATTTGTTTTTTATAGAGTCAAAATAGCTCATCATGCGCTCAATTGCCCACATCAAATTAACTGCTGTGGGTCTTGCATTTTTTATCTTTTCTCCTTCTAGTATAACATTGAAAAAATCATCCTTGTTACTGCCTTTGTAGCTTAATGCTGCTAAAACAATGCCGTACGCCCCTGCCACACCGATTGCAGGTGCACCCCTAATTGCAAGAGTCTTTATTGCTACTTCCAATTTCTTTACATCTGTGCATGAAACGACTTTATATTCACCTGGTAGAAGGGTCTGGTCAATATATTTGACCTTGTTATCTTCAAAAAAGATAGTTTTAATCATTAGAATACCGCCCCAAAAAGGTTTAAATACTCCACTCTCATTGGCTATAAAAAACTAACGAGACCCAATATGATCGAAATAACGCCTCTTTTAATATTCAGTATCATTTGGTTTATACTGCCGCCTTACATTGCGAATATGGCACCCGCCGTTTGGGGAGGCGGTCCATCGCTTGATGGCGGGAGGCTCTTTTTTGATGGTAAACGACTGTTTGGTAAAGGCAAGACTACAAAAGGTGCTATAGTCGGCATTCTTGCCGGAGTTATAATAAGCCTGCTGCAGCATATCGCACTTCCTTTCCCTTCCTTAGGATATGCTCTTTTGAGGGGTTTTCTTTTGGGGACAGGGGCGATTGGGGGGGATATTTTCGGCAGCTTCATAAAAAGGAGATTAAATATTGAAAGTGGTGATTCTGCCCCTCTGCTTGATCAGCTTGATTTTATGATTGGTGCAATAATATTGGTAGCCCCGCTGGGCCTTCCATCTTTTGAAGTTGTCTTGATATCAATTGTAATAACTCCTTTCGTCCATTTTGTTTCTAATGTTGTATGGTATCTTGCCGGCAGAAAAGAAGTCTGGTGGTAGCCTAGGCTTTTCTTGCAAATGACATGTAACCCGTGTGACCAAGCATCCTTGTCTTTGGCCTTGTGCCTTTTTCCTTTACCTCGTATTCTCTTATGATGCATTCGATTGATTTAACTTCAGTATAATCGTATTTTGATATTTCTCTTCTGAAATCGATGACCTGCTCTATGCAAGGAGAAAATGAGAATATGAATCCACCGGCCCTTAGTGCCTCATAGGCATGGCCAACAACTCTATAAGGCTCAGGGAGGTCAAGAGAAACAAGATCGACATCCTTTTCATCGATGCCCTCATAGATATCCTTTAACTTAAACTCAACATTTCCCTTCCCATATGTGTCAATATTCTCTTTAGCGACCTTTAGAAAGCGCTCATTGATATCATAAGAGTAGACTTTTCCAGGAAATACGGTATATGATAATAATAGCGTTACCGCTCCTGATCCTGCCCCTGCCTCAACTACGGTATCCCCGCTGGAGATACCGGTATTTGCAATTATCTGGCATGCATCATCAGGATTTATGGTCTGGGGCATCTTTCTCATCATATAGATATAGTCGATTAGATTTGGTTTTAGTATGGAAAAACTCTTCCCCATGTGGGACTTAATCTTGTCTCCATAGGTCTTACCAATAAGTTCAGATAGGTCAAGCTTTCCCAGATTTGTATGAAATACCCTGTTGGTGACTGTTATCAAGTATTTCTTTCCCCTTGGGTCTAATATAAGCACTCTGTCGTTTTCTTCTATCGTATGAATTCACCCCTTGGCGCCAAAAAATAAACTTCTGTGATAAATGTAGATTCAATCGCTTTAATCTGCTCAAAATACATGATACAAAGTTATTTAAATAGTTCTTAAGAGTTTTCCTTGGGGAGGAAGGTTATGAAGGCATTTGAAAAAATTTTTGATAGGATTGACGTTACAAAGCATAATTATAAAAAATTGATAATATTCCCTTTAATTATAGTATTAATATCTGTTATCATTATCTCAACTCTTGGAGTTAATTTGGGTGTTGATCTAAGAGGTGGAACACTTGCAACAGTTCAGGGAGTTGAATACACTCCTGAAATTCAAAATTATCTTATTACAAATCTAGGTGATTCAACTATCAAGGTAAGATCAATTTTCAGCCCCTTGGCAGAAGGATTTATTGTAGAAACTGGGCCTGATGTCGATTCGGCAAAATTAATCAGCTTGATAAATCAGAGATACCCAGATGTTGCTGTAAGCGTACAGAACATCGGACCTTCCTTGGGCGCCTCGTTTTTGAAGCAAGGTACTCAAGCAGTTTTATTTGCATTTTTATTTATGGCTATTATTGTCTTTATAGCTTTCAGAATGCCCATACCCGCAGGTGCTATTGTCTTTGCAGCTTTTTCTGATATGTTGATTGCTCTTGCATTTATGTCAGTTGCAGGGATTGAACTTTCAAGATATACCATAGCTGCTGTTTTGATGTTGATAGGTTATTCTGTAGATACAGATATCCTTCTTACGGCAAGAGTTCTTAAAGAAAAAGGAGACGACATAAATGAAAGAATAAGAAATGCAATGGGCACTGGGCTCACAATGACAATGACCACTCTTGCTGCGCTGACGGCGCTTTACATATTTTCTACTTCTGATGTCCTAGATGATATTGCTATTGTTTTGATATTCGGCCTTATAGGTGATCTTATGATGACCTGGCTCTTCAATGCAGGAGTATTGAAATGGTATGCACTTAGAAAGCAGGGGGCTGACTAAATGAATAAGATTCTAAAGAACGGCAGAGTTCTCTTATTGATAGTTGCAGTGATATTTTCAGCTGTTGCAATTAATTTTAACGGCATATCTACAGGCCTTGATCTAGAAGGTGGAACACTTGTTACCTTGGAGCTTGAAAGAGCCGTTGCAAATGATGTAATGGAGGATACTGTTACAAGGCTTGAGTTAAGATTGAACAGGCTTGGTATATCTGATGTAAATGTAAGGCCGTGGGGAGAATCCAATATAATGGTTGAGGTCTCAGGAACTTCAGCAGAAAAAGAAGCAAGTGTCATTAAGATTCTCCAAGAGCAGGGGGTATACGAGGCAAGAATTGATGGAGTAGTTGCCGTAAAAGGCTCAGATATTGTAAGGGTAGATCCACCTGAAGTCAGGCAAACTTCATATGAAGGAATAAACTGGAATGTACCATTCACCATTACTAAGGAAGCTGGGCAAACTTTTGCTAACGTAGCTAAAGGCAAAGGCGGATACCCAGTAGACATGTTTCTTGACAGGCCTGCAAATTCAGTTATAGTGATGAACAAAAATATGTACGGTTCCATAACTGGCCTGCCATCTGACTTTAATATATCAGGAATTGATGTAAACGTTTCAATCCCTCAAATAGAAAATGTATTTTCGATTGAAAGGAGAATTGGAGACGATATAAAAATAGTAACTTATACAAATAGCTCAGAAATTCCTTCACTCTTGAAGAATTATGTGGGGGATAAGGAAAGAGTAATAGTCCTTGCAACAGAAAATGAAGTTGGAAGAGACATCTACAATCAGATAGCTGCCATGGGATTCAAAACTGAAAGAGAAATCATGGCAGAAAATGAGAGCCAAAGCGCCTATTTCTCAAGAGTAGTTGGTCTTATGAACTCTCCATTACTCTCTGAAAATCTCGCCACTGGAGAGGCTTCGGCTACACCATCTTATGTAATACAAGGCGTTTCCGCGACTTCAGAAGAGGCTATCAAAGAAACTTCAGAATTAAAGATAATACTTCAATCAGGTGCACTTCCTGTTGCAACAGAAATTGTGGGGAAGAGCTTTATTTCACCGACACTTGGTTCAGAGTTTATTAGACAAGTGCTGATTGCAGGTCTTGCAGCGCTTCTTGCAGTTGCAGCTATTGTTTTCATTCGATACAGAAGAATCTATATTTCCTTGCCCATAATACTAATATCCTTCTCAGAGATTATTATAATATTGGGTGTTGCATCTGTTATCCACTGGACAATTGATCTTGCCGCGATGGCGGGTATTATTGCCGCAATAGGTACAGGTGTAGACCACCAGATAGTTATTACAGATGAATCCCTGATGGAAAAAGGTGGAGAGAAGAGAAAAAGGAAGAGCATCAAAAAGAGAGTTGAGCATGCCTTCTTTATTATATTCACATCAGCCTTCACAACAATAGGGGCTATGGCCCCTCTTGCATATTTGAGTTTGGGGATGCTTAGAGGATTTGCAGTGACTACAATAATAGGTCTTTTAATTGGAATAACAATAACAAGACCTGCTTATGGCAATATAGCAAAAATATTATTAAAAAATCAATAATCTAAATGACCATATTTAGATTTTATATTTAATAAATCTATTTTTTCTACATAAACACCAATTAGAAAGCCTATCACAAAGAAGAATCCCAAGAACATTAGACTTATTTCTATTTTAGAAGTCAAGAATAGGTTAATGGTGTACATTTCAATCCCAGTAAAACATCCAAGAGCAAATACTATAAAAGATCTAGCAATAACAGCTTCTTTCATCTCAGATTTATTAGGGATTTGATTCCTTGTTTCTTCTATGAGTTTTAATAGTTCCCTTCTTAAATCTTCATCATTTAGGTTGCCAGTCATGCAAATCTTAATACAATTGTAGCGAAAAGCTTAAAAAGATTTGGCTAAGATATGCGATTTTCTCAATTTTTTAGTTTTAATACTTCAAGTTCTTTTTCAAGTTGTGCAAGCTCCTTTTGGCTAAAAGCGTCTTTATTTAATGGAATAATCAAGCGTGAATTTTCAATTAGAACTAAATCTCTAAGCGCTTGTATAAATTTTAAGACTATATCAAAATTGTTCTGAGCTATTAAATATTCAAGCCCTTCCAGAATAACAATGGAATCTTTTCCTTTATTAATAAAATCTGTTATTAGGTTCATAAGGCTATTTAGGTAAATAGGAGAAATTGTATTTACTCCTTCTATCTTTGATAACCAAATAAAAGGCGTCTTTTCAAGATCATATATTTTCTTTAGTAATCCAGGTGATGTTCTTGTTATTGCAAGACCTGATATGTTGTGTGTTACAAGGTCCTTAAAGATTTCAAAACTCTTCTCATATTTTTTTTCATAGACTATAAATGATTTGCTGGAGGGGAGTTCATACTTAATTGGGAAAGGTGCCTCTTCTTCTCCATTAGTAGATATATTATACTTAAATCTTAAAAGAAATGGAGTGGATTCTCCAGATATTAAAATGATAACGTTTTCATCCTCTTGTTCAAAAGGCGTATCTAATTTCTCAACATATAATGCCCCTATGATATCCTTTTCAAAAAATATGGGCGAGAAAAAACTATTTTTAGAGACAGGGGCCGTATTTTTATTTTTATAGTTATTATAAATATTAATGAGTTTTTTTTCTTCTTTTAAGTTAAATCCTATCTTATTTAAAATTATAGGATTCCCATCCCCTTCAACTGAGTAAAATACTACTTTGTCAACTCCAACTGCCTCATGAATTGTGTCCACGATTAGCTTTGCCCCTTTTTCTAAGGAATCAATTTCTCTAAGCTTCTCCGATAAAGTAATCACAGAAAGTAATTCTTTGTTTCTTTTTACATATCTCTGTTTCAATGCATTATTATAATGCTTCACAAGATTAGATAGTTTCCACCTATCATAGGCCTTGAAAACAAGGCGCCTTATATCGTCTACGCTAACAGGTTTTTTCAGATAATCGTAGGCCCCATGTTTAATAGCTTCAAGTGATGAGTCAAGGGTTGCGTGGCCAGTTAAAATTATAACCATTGTTTCAGAATTGATATTCTTAATATTTTTTAAAGTTTCTTCACCAGACATCCCCTTCATTTTGAGGTCAAGCAGAACAAGATGAATGCTATTACTTTTGAATTTTTTGATTGCTTCTTCGCCACTGTCCGCATCTAATACAGTGTATCCTTCTGTTTCCAAGATTATTTTCAGGCTGTCCCTTATGTTTATTTCATCATCGACTATTAGAATATTGAACTCGTCTTTATCCATTGATTCACCCCCTTGTGAGGCAAATTTTAACTGTAGTCCCTTTATTTATGTCGCTATCTACGTACATCTTGCCGCCATGAGACTCAATTATTCTGTGCGTCATAGGTAAACCGATACCTCGGTTATTTGTAAATGATTTTGTTGTATAGAAAGGGTCAAATATACGTTCAAGATTTTCTGGGGGTATGCCAATACCATTGTCAGTGACTTTGATCTCAATGTAGTCTTGATTCTTTATAGTTTCTATTTTTACAGTCGCATTGCGGTCTATATTAATCAAAGCATCTTTAGCATTTAATAGGAGATTCATTACGGCTCTTTGAAGTTGACCTTCAGTAAAAGGAACAATGCAATCGCCACATTCTTTTAAAGAAATAGATATGTTTTTTGATTTGAAATCGTTTTCAACTAATTCAATTGCTTTTTTTATCTCGCTATCTACATCAATTGCAGATATCTCACCGTGCATATAAGATGAGAAATCCAAAAGCCAGTTCAATATGCCGGCAATTCTTTCGACTTCATAGTTTACAGTCTGGATATATTGTTTTCTTTTTTCGTCGTCATTGGTATTCTCAATAATATATAGATAATTAACAATGACATTTAAAGGATTATTAATTTCATGTGAAAGGCTTGCTGAAAGCCTTTTGATGGAGTCTAGTTTTTCCGATATCAAAGGAGAGAGATTGATTCCTTTAGTCTGATCAATTTCTTTAAATGAAGCAAGTATGGTTTTAGTTCCTTCTCTGTCTAAAAAATCAAACTTAATTTCACATAAAATCTCTCCACCGCTTTTATTCATGACTGACCCTGTTGTAGTGTAGGAGAATATGCTATCTTTTGTTTTTGAATTAAGAACGGTAAGTATGTTTTCTTTTCCATTGCAACATAATAAGTCGGGAAAGGAGATATTTTTTAGATCGTCTCTTGAAAATCCTGTCATATTTATGAGGGCATCATTAAAAAAAAGCAGCCTATCCTCTACTATTTCAGCCATTGGCATGGCAAAGTTTTTTGATATACTCACATTGAAAGTGGAGTTTGATGGAGAAAATTCCTTGGTTTCTGTCATTTTATTCGTACTCAATAACTTGTGTTTTAGAGGTCTTTTTATATATTTGCTTTAATATTGCGATTTTCTTAAATAAAATTAATTAAATCACAAATAAAGAAAAAGAAAACTTCTTAAAGTGACATATTTTAGTTTCAAACGGAGATTCATTTGCCCTACATAGAAAATCTTCTAGAGATAGACCTAGATACTGAAAAAATTGAAGTAAAAAAACTGGATAAAAAGATGGCCAGTAAATATATTGGAGGTAGGGGTGTTGGAGTAAAACTACTATTTGATATGCTTCCTCCAAATACCGATCCACTTTCACGCGATAATATTTTGATATTTGCAACAGGACCTATAACAGGAACTGTTGTTCCACTTTCTGGGAGGCATATAGTCGTTTCTAAATCCCCTCTTACAGGCACTGTCTTTGATTCGAGCGCAGGTGGTTTTTTTGGAAGAGAACTTAGGATGGCGGGCTTTGACGTTGTTGTGATTAAGGGGGCTGCAGAAAAACCTGTTTATATCGAAATAGACGATGGTAATGTTGAAATAAAAGACGCATCAAACATATGGGGAAAAAATGTAAAGGAGTCTACATCAATCCTATCAAATGACGGCTTTAAGGTATCATGCGTAGGAAAAGCAGGTGAAAAATTAATACCGATTTCTTCAATAATGAGTGAGTACACTCATGCCTGCGGAAGGGGCGGCCTTGGGGCAGTAATGGGCTCAAAAAAATTAAAAGCATTTATTGTCAGAGGAAAGAAAGAAATCCAAATATCTGACAGCGAAAAAATGAAGAAATACATATCAGAATCGATGAGACTTTTAAATGCTTCACCAGTTGCATCAAAAGGATTGGCTTATTATGGCACTCCTTCTCTTGTAAATCTCATAAACACGATGCGGATAATGCCAACTGACAATTTTAGAAAAGTTCATTTTGAAAATGCGTACAAGGTTTCCGGGGAATATATAGCGGAAAATTATGATATCAAGAAGAAAACTTGTTACAATTGTTTTATAGCCTGCAAACGTGAGGACAGAAAGCGAAATATAGAAATACCGGAATATGAAACTATTGCAATGTTTGGCCCAAACTCAATGAATGATGATATTGAAAAGATCATACAGGCAAATTATATCTGTAATGATTATGGTGTAGATACCATTTCAGCAGGAAATGCTGTAAGCTGTTATATAGAATTAGAAGGGAAAAAGGATATTGAAAAGCCGCTTAAAGAGATAGTCGAAGGTGGGCCTTTAAGCCAGGGATCTTTTAGGTATTCAAAAGGTAAGGGTAGAGAAGAGTCTTCAATGTCTGTAAAGGGCCTAGAGATACCAGGATACGACCCCCGGGGTGTTTTGGGGCTTGCATTGAGTTATGCAACTTCCAATAGGGGCGCATGCCATCTTAGAGCTTACATGGTGGGGCCAGAAATACTGGGCAAGCCGAAGCTGATTGACAGACTATCATTTTCTGGTAAAAGTGGCCTTATACAGATATTCCAAAATATTTCGGCAAGTATTCACTCATTGATAATGTGTCAATTCTCGTCTTTTGCATTGTCAGAAGAAGAATATGCAAATTTACTTTCTGCGAGCGTTGGTGAGTTGTATACATCTGAAGAATTTATAAAAACTGGGGAGAGGATATATAATCTTGAGAGATTGTTTAATCTCAGAGAGGATATGTCATATTCTGAAGATACCCTTCCAGAAAGATTTTTTGGCAGCGATGGTATATCAAAAGATGAATTTAATTCTGTACTTGATGAATATTATACTTATAGGGGATGGATTAAAGGAGTTCCAACTATGGAGAAACTTGAATCACTTGGCTTAAAAAATGAGGGGAAATTTTTATGTGGAAAGAAATAAGTAAGTTCGGTAAAAAACTTGTTGATGGGGGTTATCTTAGCTCTCATTTTGGTAATATTAGTGTTAGAGTGGGGGATAGTATTACAGTTACAAGAAGTGGTTGTATGCTTGACGAGATAACTGAAGCATCTGTTGTTACTGTGGATCTTCATAAACCCTCATCTCTAGACTTAATAGCTTCAAGTGAGACCATTGTTCATAGAGAAATCTACAAACGGACTTCTGCACTTGCAATTATACACGCACACTGCCCCTTTGCAGTTATAGAATCTCTTTTGCATAATACATCAATTGAGCCTTACGACTCTGAAGGAAAATTCTTTTTTCATGAAATACCAATAGTAACTGGAAATATTGGAACAAAAGAGCTAGCAGAAAATGCTGCAAAATCTCTTGAAAAACATAAAGGATGTATTGTTAAAGCTCATGGTACATTTGCTGTTGGTAAGATACTAGAAGAAGCCTATGTCCATACAACTATGATGGAACACAGTGCAAAGGTAAAATATTTCTGCGATTTAAGCAAAAGTAAATAATAAAATTATTTTACGATAAGAACAGGAACCTTGCTGTTTGTGACAACTACAGAAGCTACCTTACCAAGGGCAGACTTTTTTGGTTTGGTAAATCCATACTGGCCCATAATAATTAACTCATATTTTCCTTCCTCTGCCTCAGCCAAGATTTCATTGGCAGGGGATCCAGATCTTGCTTTAGTTTTAGGCTCAAACCCAAATTTCATCAATAATTTGTAAGCATTTTCAAGTATTTTGAAGCTGACATCGACAGGTTTAAGATTTTTTAAATCTTCCATTGTTTCAACATTTTTGAGCTCAACTTCTTTTAGCTTTCTTACTTCTTCGTTAAATTTTCTTTCATAAAACTTGAACTCTTCATGAACATTTGGCATAACGTATAAAACAACTACCTCGTGTTCTTGGGATTTACAAAAAAGTTGTGCCCCATACGCCAAAGCGCTGTCAGAATAGAAGGAGCCATCAGTACACATCAATATTTTCATATTATCACCTTATTGGCATATAGGGTATTAAGAATACCAAGATTATATTTGCTATCAGTGTTGATATTCCCCCCACTACAAGCCCAATCCATAACCACTTCATGAATCTCATGCTATATTTCTTTCTTTTTTCTAATATACCTAAAGCAACTATATTTGCAGTACTCCCTATCATTGTAATGTTACCCCCGTAACACCCACCAAATAAAAGAGCCCACCATAATGGAAAAGTATTAATTCCAAGGCTATTAAAACTTTCGACAACTGGTATTAATGCAGCAACTAACACTACATTATCAAGAAGACTTGAACCAAGAGAAGCTATCCACAATATCATTGTTGTAAGAATTGGGAGGCTACCAGCAATACCTGCAACGCTTTGTGCAAGTATATCTGTTACACCCGTATATTTCAAGGTACCCGCCTTTGCAAACAGCATCATGAAGAATATCAGTGTCCACCAATCCACATCTTTTTCAATATACTCTCTGGCTTTTGTTCTTTTCCATAACATGACCATACTTGCACCTATTAAAGATGCTGCTAGAAGAAGTGTATTATGTGGGAGATCAAATAAGGATTCAAGTCTTTTGTGCATAGCAATAAGCGCTATTGTGGATAGAAATATTGCAACACCTATCTTAAATTCTTTCTTGTCTGGTACAAATTCCCATTCGTCCTGGAATGCCAATTTTTCTGTTGTTCTCATTTTTAATCTTATTTTTGACTTAAACAATGCTACGTCCTTTCTATACCAGAACAATACTACTAGGATAGTCGCAATCAAAGATATTATTGCTACTGGAAATGCCCATATAATAAAATCTTCAAATGATAATTTTCCCCTCATTGCAATCAATATGCCAATGGGGTTCCCCAAAACTGTCCCAGAGCTGCCTATATTAGTCGCCATAACGCAGGAAATAACATATGGAACGGGATTAACATCAAAATAATCTGTTATTTCTAATAAGACTGCTGTTACGAAAATAATGGAAGTGACCTCATCAATGGCCATTGCAAGGACTGCAGATAGTAAACAAAAAACAATCAAAAGGAGGTGCGCTTCGAAGTTAGTCAGTTTGACGATTTTAATCATCAACCACCTAAAAAATCCAACATCTTTTAGCATCCCGACAAGGGTCATCATCCCGACAAGAAATAATATTACTTCAAGCGATGCAAATTCAATAAGATGAGGGATATCCAATGTCCGCGTTAACAATAAAATCGATATCCCAAGAAAAGCTATGGCGACTCTAAAACTCCAAAAAAGAAGAGTCCCGATGACTGTTGCCGCCAATATCGAAGTTGCTATGACTTGATTTCGTGTGAAACCAATATGATCAAGCAGAATTGCTATACCAATAGTAAATCCCACGAGGATCAAAACATCTCTTCTAAAGTTTAAACTTCCACTGCCTTCGTATTCTTCAGCCATATTTTGACACCGTTGTGATAGGGCCATTTTATTTGATTAGGATTTAAACTTATCTGAAGATTTTGTTTAAATATATTTATAAATTAAGAATAAGAAAGATATATGTGGTCTGATGAGAGAAGACATCCTTATCAAGCATTTGAAAAATCTTACCCTTGAAAATAATAAGATAAAAAATGCATTTATAATGGGAATAGATGGCCTTTTGATATCT
Organism: Methanofastidiosum sp.; assembly: GCA_035362715.1. Lineage (NCBI taxonomy): Archaea > Methanobacteriati > Methanobacteriota > Candidatus Methanofastidiosia > Candidatus Methanofastidiosales > Candidatus Methanofastidiosaceae > Candidatus Methanofastidiosum > Methanofastidiosum sp. Next base: position 17,471 of record DAOSDU010000011.1, on the reverse strand, counting down.
GTTATGGATAAAAAAGAGGATAATCAGATTATAGCTGCAAGAATGGCTGGGGTAATTGACGCTGCTAAAAGGATAGAAAACAGGATACCTGAAGCTTTGTCCGTTATGATCAAGGATAAGAAGATTATAGCAATCCCCCTTTCAGAGAATTTTTTGATAGTTCTAATTGCTTCCGAAGATATTGATTCATTCAGTGTGATAAAATTAATCGATAAGAATAAGCAGAATATCCTTAGTATGATCGAAAAAAGAGAGTTTAGCGACCTCTTCTCTTATAATCCAGCTAAAGTAGATGGGCTTGACATTTAATAAGATTATAAACTAATAACTCATTACATTGTACTTATTTTAGTCACTTTCTGAACAATATATTACCATTGTTTCTTTAAAATGTTCATTTGATACTTATCAAAATAAATAAAAAATATTTTTTTAGACAAAATATAATAATTTATTGCCTTATTAGGCCTAATTTGACCATAAATATAGCCATACTAATAAATACTGAATTTTATGTCTATATTTTATCTATATATTAAACATATGTTTAGTATATATAAAATATATTGGAGGTTTAACTAATAAGGTGATTAAAAATGTCTATGGAAATTAATTTATTAGATACTTTATGGGTGTTAATTGCCAGTTTTTTAGTATTTATAATGCACCTTGGATTTACCACAATAGAGGCAGGATTAACAAGGTCAAAAAATACTATTAGTATTATCACAAAAAATGTATTTACTATCGCCATGGGGAGCGTGGTATTCATGGTGATAGGATTTACACTCGCTTTCTCAGGAGATGGGAAGTTTATCGGTGATTTGGCCTATTTTATGATAAATGGATTAAATTCTGACCCGTGGCCAGGGCTTATGATCCCGGCAATGGCTTTCTTTTTATTCCAGGCAATGTTTGCTGCAACATCTGCCACTATAGTTAGTGGTGCTGTTGCTGAGAGGATAAAATTCAGCGCTTATGTTGTTGTTTCTATAATTCTTGTAGGCTTAGTATACCCAATAGTCGCCCACTGGATATGGGGTGGTGGATGGCTTTCATCTTTGGGCTTCCATGATTTTGCAGGGTCAACTGTTGTTCACAGCGTGGGGGGATGGACTGCTCTTGCCACAGTCATAATTTTGGGCCCAAGGTTTGGGAAGTTTGATAAGGATGGAACACCCCAAGCTATAGCGGGGCATAACATAGGCCTTGCAGCTATTGGATGCTTGCTACTTTGGTTTGGATGGTTCGGTTTTAACTCAGGAAGTGAACTTGCATTAACATCAAGAGTTCCATTAATTGCCATAACAACAAATATTGCCGCTGCTGGGGGCGGTATTGCAGCGTTGACTGTTACAAGATTTAGGGGAGGAAAACCGGATATCAGTATGTTCTTAAACGGTATACTGGCTGGACTTGTGGCAATAACTGCCCCTTGCGCAGTTGTAACTCCACATTGGGCCCTTGTAATTGGGGTACTAGCTGGGATAATAGTGGTATACGCAGTTGAATTTATCGAAGCCAAGCTTAAGATAGACGACCCCGTAGGTGCTATTTCAGTCCACGGTGTTTGTGGATTTTTTGGAACTATATGTGTTGGACTGTTTTCAAGTTCAAATGGCCTTATAACTACAGGCTCTGCATCCCAGTTGATTGTTCAATTAATTGGAGCGGGCGCAACATTTGCGCTGGTATTTGTTTCCGCACTAGTCATAGCTAAGGCTGTAGATGTGACAATAGGGCTAAGGGTGCCTGCAGAGGTAGAAATAAAAGGGCTTGACATAACTGAGTTTGGTGGAGATGCCTACCCAGACTTTCTTAAGATGTGAGGTGCTGAAAAATGAAAAAAGTTGAAGCTATAATTAGGCCAGAAAAAATTCAAGATGTTAAAGCGGCACTGGATAAACTTGGATGTATTGGGATGACTATAACTGAAGTTAAGGGGAGGGGAAAACAGGGCGGTATTACACAACAGTGGAGGGGAAGACAATATCATATTGATCTCCTTCCTAAGATAAAGATAGAACTGGTCGTCAAAACAAAATATGTGGACAAAGTCGTTAATACTATAATTGAAAGTGCAAGAACAGGAAAAACTGGAGACGGCAAGATATTCGTAAGTCCCGTGGAAAGGGTCTATCGTGTGAGAACAGGAGAGCTTGATGAAGACGCAATTTAATAATTTAATTTTTTATTTTTAATTTAGGATTAATAGTAATCTTTAAATTAAAGTATTAATGAAAATTTTCATGAGCAATGTAAAATGGCAACTGAAATGGGCAGTTATTCTAATTTTATTATCAGCTTTGATATATATATTCCACTACTTTATTTTTAGGGACGTTCACCACATCTTTCTATATCTAATAGGAGATATCGCCTTTGTATTCATTGAAGTGCTTATGGTGACTCTTGTCATCCATGAATTATTGACCATGCGGGATAAGAAAGCCATTATGGAAAAAATGAATATGGTTGTTGGTACCTTTTTTATTGAAATGGGAAGTACGCTTCTAGATCGCCTTAATGATTTTGATAAAAACTTTGATGATGTTAAGGAAAATTTTATTGACATTGATACATGGTCAAAAAAAGGAGTTTCCGGAAAGACTTGAGATGGCTAAAAAGATTAACTATGAGATTGATATTAGAAAAGGTGATTTAGAAGAACTAAAAAATTTTTTATTTGAAAAGAGAGAGTTTATGTTAAGGCTTCTAGAAAATCCCAATCTTTTAGAACATGATTCATTTACAGAACTTCTTTGGGCAGTGACACATTTGACAGAAGAACTATCATTAAGAAAAGACCTTAAAAAATGTACAGATACAGATCTAAATCATTTACAGGGTGATCTGAAAAGAGCCTATGTAATCCTAATCTATGAATGGATAGAATATATGGGACATTTAAAAAATAAGTATCCTTATCTCTTCTCTCTTGCAGTAAGAATGAATCCTTTTAATCCTAGGGCATCGATAGAAGTAAAAGAATGAAAGAAAAAAATATATTTATTTTTTATCCTTATTGATTATCATTGAAATACAGTTTTGTGGACAGACCATCTTACAGAGCCCGCAACCTACACACTTTTCATAGTCGACATCATTTAGCTTTGGATTTTTCATTGCGTCTGTAGCCCCGTCTCTGCATGCAGTGACACATCTTCTGCAATCGATGCATCTTTCAGTATCAACATCAGAATAGACTTCCTTTACATAGTCAAGCTTTTCAAGTTCTGTAATCTTTGGTAGTGTAATTCCTTTCAAGTCTGCAAGCGAGTCGTAACCATGCTCTTTCATAAAAGTTAGAATATTCTCGTTCCAACCTTTTACGATGTCAAATCCGTACCACATTGCAGCTGTTGCAAGCTGTACTGTACCTGCTCCCATCATCATGTACTCAATTACATTTTCCCAAGACTCAATTCCACCTATCCCTGAAATATTGATGCCTTCTCTTGCAATTTCTCCGACCATCCTGAGTCCTATTGGCCTTACAGCAGGTCCTGAGTAACCACCAAATCCACCCTTGCCCCATACATCAGGCAAAGGATTTCCAGTAGTAATATCAACTCCTGATAAAACTAAGACGGTATTGATTGCCGCTACTCCTTTTGCACCGCCCTTTATTGCTTCCTTTGCTATTGATGCGATGTCAGTTACGTTTGGGGTTAGTTTTGTCATGATAGGAACACTGACAGCCTCTGCTGCCGCCTTAGAAACTTCTCCGGTCAATGGGCAGTCTTGGCCTATGAATGCTCCCATAGCACTGTCTGACATGTGAGGGCATGAAACATTTAGTTCAATTATATCTGCACCCTGTGCCTCGACATCTCTAGCTAATTTTGCCCATTCGTCTAGATCTGTACCTGCCATTATACTAGCAACGATAGGAGTGCCGTGAGTTTTCTTTAGCTCTCTTAACACTTTAAACTCTTTTATCCACCAGTCAAAGACATAGGTGGAAATATGCTCTATATTTTGCATTCCAAATAGTCTGTTTCTACCTTTGACCCCTTGAAATCTTGGTTTTGGATCATGGAATTGCCTGTAAGATATAGTCTTTGTAACTCCACCGCCAAATCCAGCCTCTACAGCCCTTTTGATATGATCTGCATCCAAAGTTGGCGGGGCCGAAGAAAGGAGAATCGGACTCTTAAATTCAACACCTAAAAATTCAACACCTAAATCTACCATTAAATCACCTTCCAAACTTTAATCCATATACTTGTGGAATAATAGAATATTTAGAACCTGCAGCTCTTTTTAGGAATGAAGGATCATTTGTAATTAACGGATATGCCCTCCACTTCGAATCGGCCCTGGCAACGACAGCCTTTGAGAATATATCATTCTTAAGGCCGTATGTTATTAAGGCCGTTATCACGCCACCGTCTTGGCTATGATATGGATTTTTTGCTCTTGCTGCAACAATCTCAGGTTCTTCCTTATCCTTTAAGAGAATTTCCTTAAAGGAATGTGTTCTTGGGCATGACATATAGCAACAGCCACAGTTCGGCAGACAGCCCCTAATACTGTAAGGTCTCCCATCCTCAAGTATTTCAATATTATAACACGGACATGCAAGTGCGCATGTTCCGCATGCAACACAAAGCCCCGGTTGCAGAATTTCTTTTTCTAAATCCATAAACTCTTTTTTATGGCTCTTTTCAACAAATCCTTCTAAATTATCATCTTTTTCCAAATCTACAAAAGGAAGTTTGAATCCCTTGTCTTGAGCTAGCTTAATTGATTTTTTGGCCTGTTTGTTGTTTAAATCAATAACCTTGTTTAGTTCTTCCATTTGCACATTTGTTGAAACTTCAATAAGATCGTGATCAACTAGTTTTTTGAACAAATCTTTTGCTTCTTTTGATCTCAATATTACCGTTGACCAGCCTGTTTGTGTTCCTACACTCCCAACAGATATATCTGAAAAATCACCAGTAAAGTCAGTACACTGCCTACAGTTACCCCTTGCGTATCTTGATACTTCTTTTATCTTTCTTGACCTTACCTCTTTGTCTGTGTATGCATAGAAAACACCGCTAGAAATATTCATTTTGTTGACTTCTTCTAGGGGTAGTCCCATATCCTTTTCAACGAAAGACGGTATTGACTTTGGGGAAAAGTTTTCCTTGCAGAATACAGCTATGGTGAAAACTCTTTTTGGCCAGTGTGGATAGTCTGCGTCCCTATCTTTGTAGAATTCTTTGAACTCATTTGTCAATGCCATTATTTTCTTTACGCCGTTTATCTCGCATGGGTTTCCAACAATTACAACTTGTGCTCTGGGATCATTGGGTGTCTGAGAGATGCTAGCCTCCTTTATAATAGCTCCACTCGTTTATATCCCTCCTAATATTAAATTATTAAAAACCAAAATAGATAGAAACATGATGTCTATATGATTTTTATATTTAAATAGTTTTCGTCATATATTCATTTAAATAAATAAATAGTAAAATATATACGGATAAGATGATTATTAGCGAATAATATCCGCTTTTCTTTTAAGAGCCCGTTTTTTTCTTAGATAATACATGAATGGGTTATTAATTCTTCTGGCTGTGACCGTTTTATTTTTAACAAATGCTAAAAGCTGTTTTTTTACTTCATCTTCAGGTTCGCCAGTTTTTTGAATGATTTCATTTACAGTTCTCATCCTGTCTTTCAAAACAAGCAATATTTTTTCACCTGTAGTCTTACCTTTGATATTTTCAAGTATCTCTTTTTTTGTTAGCTCGTAAAAATACATCTTACAGAAGCCGTCGGGTTCACACAGTGTTGGTGCATTTTCCTTCACCTTGGCACATCCTGGAGGAATGTACCATTTGCTCCTCCCAAAGTTATCCAATGTAGGGTAAGCAAGGCCAAATCCAAGGTGGTAGTATATATTTAATTCCTCTTGGGGTTGATCTTCTAGTAGGGGTGGATTGCACTTGTTTGCAGCAGATAAAATCAAGGGTATGACCTCATTTATTAAAATATTAATCTGATTTTCATTGAGGGAAGGTTTTTCATCTTTTGAGAATATCTTTGTTGAGGGCAAGAGCCTTGAATAAGATAAAAAAGAAGATAAAAATAATGTGATGGCATAATTTCTGTCACCAGCACCAACACCCGATAAAGCCTTTATAACGCACGGGGGATAAACTTCAGGATTTAACTCTTCTGATTGAACTTCAATCTCCGTCAGAGAGCCCGATATCTTTGACACTTCCCTAAAAATTTCTTCATATATTGGGAGTTTCAGTTCTTTAGTTTTTTCTGCTATGCTTTTAATATAACTTAGAATTCTCTGCTCCATTTTTTTCATGTATGCATTGAGGAGTTTGCTCTTGTCTACAAGTATATATCCATTAATAATGTAGCTATCGGTGTATTGGACTAAAGTTTCTGCATCGGTCCATTTAATGAAATAGTACTCTGAAGAAAATTTGAAAAATCCAAGTTTTTCCATATCCCGTATAATCTCATCGGTGATTTTAAGATCAATTTCTTTAAGGATAGAAAACGGTTCTTCTATTATAATCCCTTTTGCTTTTTTTGCCCTAAATTCAAGTATCCTGTTTATATCCGGCATATGAAATGGTATGACTTCAATTATTTCCCTAACAGTTTTTATAATCTCGTCCTTTATTTGCTTATTATCTTTTTCAGTTATCAATGCTTCTGACAATCTTGACCTGTATACCTTTGAATTTACAGATGCAAAAAGCCTTGATTCGCTTGAGAAAGGCCTTTTTGAAAGAGCCTGACAAAAAAGATAAAATGATATAATATCTGTTGCCTCGTCTGATCCGCTAGGAAGTAGATATTTTCTATTTTTGGTATTTTCTACTTCGGTTTTAATTTTATTAATTCCAAAGTCTAAAAGGTCTTGTGATACCTCGTCAAAACTAATGCCAAGGTATCCTTTAGCCTCCTCTCGAAAAGGATTTAGAAGGAGAGGATTCATAATAACAAACTCTATTGTGATTTAAAATAGTTTTCTATGGTAAATTATAAGTTTCGATTGAAGGTGCTATCCCACCTATTTCTAAATCGCCTTTTGTGCATCTCGCTAAGAGCTCTTCTAGTTTTCCAATATCTTCCTGATTTCTAGTTCCTATTAGAACTAAAGGTTTATTCGTTGCCTCTGATGCATGTTTAATCAGTTCTCTGTATTCTTCTCTGGAGCCTCCTTTAAAGAATACAATAAGCTCGTACTTGTTAATGAACTCTGTGACTTGGGGCATAAGTTTTTTTACGCCTTTGAAATCAAGTATCTGCTCATAATCTTTTATTATTTTATCAGGATATATAAGGCCATATTTCGCACTTAATACTGCGAAATCGGCTCCGTCTCTTCTTTTATAAACAGCTTTTATCCTTGATGATTTGTAAAGATCTATTGCCGGCATCTTACCTTTGTTTTTTTTTGCACCGCAGGCAGTTGCAAGAAGTACCTTCATCAAAACTCAACTTTTTTTATCCGATCTAATACGTTAGATCTTATATCACTTACATCTTCAAAATCAATTAATATTTTTCCTTTTTTCATTAAGTTTATCTGGGCTGGTTTCATTTTTTCTCCGCATGCGCATTTTTCAGTTGCTTTGCCATAGACGACCTTTCCAGCCATACATTTTGGGCACCTAAGAACTGTTTTTTTACCGCTTAGTTTTCCTCTCTTAGTAAATGGTTTACCTTCAACTTCCACAATGTCGAGTGCAAAATCAATTGTTTTGGCATTTGAAACTGAGGTTCCCACACCAAAAGCATCTGCATCTTTAAATGACTTAAAAGATTCTTCGTCCAGTCCGCCAGAAAGAAATATTTTTACATCTTTATATCCTCTAATATCAAGCTCCCATCTGACTTCCTGTATTATCTTTGACATATTCCCTCTTCTTGAACCGGGGGTGTCGAGTCTTACACCAGCAAGATTTTTTATATTCTCTGCTGCGATCAACGCCTCTCTCTTTTCATCGCAAAAAGTATCTGCAAGCATTATTCTTGGTATGTCTCTATCTATTATCTGATCAAATAAAATAAAAGCCTCTTTTGAATCGCCAATTATTAAGGCAAGGGAATGTGGCATTGTTCCTGAAGCCTTCATTCCTATAATTTTTTCTGCCCCTATACAGGAAAACCCATCCAAGCCGCCTAGGTAAGCGGCTCTATCAATCATCGGAGCTATTGCGGGATGCATCCTTCTCACACCGAAACTTAGTATTGGTTTTTCACCTGCCATTTTTTTAAGTCTGGCAGATTTTGTTGAAATGCCTGAAGACTGGCAGAGTAAACCCAATAATGCAGTTTCAAGATCACAAAACTCCCTGTAATTTCCTTCTATTGTAAGAACAGGCTCTTGTTGATAGAAAAGTGAGCCTTCTTCAAGACCACTAACATCAATATTGTAGCCCTCAAGCAATAAAAGCGCCTCATATAATCCAGAGAGTATCCCCCATCTATAATTATTTGGGAGGCCAGAAGCTGTTACTTCAACGACGACATTTTTATTAATGTCCTTCTCTTCAAGAATCTTTTTTGTATTGATAAAGTAAAAATCAGTTGTTTTCCCTGATTTAATATCCTCTTCAGATGCTGTGTAAAACATTATATCCCTTCAAATTTCATATCAAATTTAGTATAATCAAATTTAAATCTTTCTTTTTCAAATTTTTTCTCTCTGCCATAGCGTAGAAGGGGTTTTGATAGGTGACGTTTGGCACACATTGGAACCTCATATATCCCAATTTGAATTCCCCTAGGAATTGGAACAATTGAAACTTCTCTGTTTTTTGTATGGCACTTCTTGCAGCGGTAACCTTTTTCTTTACCAATTGACTTCATCTGATTACTGCATACAGGACATATAGGTTTTTCTGTTTTATAGAATTCTGCTAACTTTGTTATCTCAATCTTTTCAAGATTAATTGTAAGCCCGTGCTCTGTTTCTAAGACACCACCATAAGCCACTATTTCATCTCCCTTGGAAAGATTTCTTACTATGTTTCTAAATCCTTTGGTAGGCTCATAAGCTGCGCATAGAATTTTTTTACTATTTGATATTTCAAAAAAGACATGACCCCCTGGAACAGTATAAGGATTCTTAGAAACAGTTCCATTAACTATGACAGATGAATATGGAAGGACTTCTTCAATATTCTTTTCTTCAAGGTGCATATCTGTACCCTGATTAGTTACAAAGAGATTTTGTTTGAAAGGCATTTCTGATTCTATCATTTTTGCAGCTTCCAATAGAAGTTCTGGAGATTCGCCTCTTAAGCCGTATAATATGGGGCAGTCCGAATGCGGTGAAATAACCATTCTCTGATTTTCAAAATCATAGCTTGAGAATATTTTAGGGGAATATTTCTTTTCTATCTCCATTGCACCATGTTCACTGACAAATTTTTTACCTCTTTTATTGTGGCTTCTATATACTATCAGTTCATAGGTGAAATCTTCCAATTGCAATGCACATGATGCAAGCGCTCCTATGAGCCCCCTACCATTCCCAATAAAATTATAATCAGCTCCAATTTTGTTTAATAATGAAATAGCCTCATCTATTGAAAGCATCTCATGAAGGGCCCTTTTGGCAAACAATTGGATCTCTGGAGTAATTGAGTTATCTTCAAGAAAAACAATTGCTGGATTTGTATTTTCTCCAGATTCCGAATACTTAGATACGATGTCAAAGGAAACAGATTTTATTTTTTCAAGAATCTTTGGGTCAGAAGTATCAGTTATAATGATTGAAACAGCTCCGTTCCCCCTTGTTTTATAGGGATTGTTTGGGTTCAAACGCAATAATTTTGGAGGTTCCCTGATAATATTTATATCAAGGTCTCTTATAGCCTCTACAATAAGTGTTCCAATGTAAGTTGTACACATTCCTTCAACTGAATCTGTATCATCAAGACCGATTATCACGAAAAAAAGGAGGGTATATATTTATATAACCTTTCTTATACCATTATTACGATGGAAAAGCAAGAACTTCTAGATAATATTGTTGAAACATTGAAAAAAGGCGGTTTCGAGGTAGCCCTTTCTAGGGTTCAATGCTCTTTTGACATTGTTGCAAGAAGAAATCTTATAGTTCTTATAATAAAGGCCTTAGTAAACCTTGATACGTTTTCTGATGAGCATGCATGGGATCTTAAAATTCTCTCAAAAGCTTTGAAAGCAACACCACTTGTAATTGGGGCAAAGACAAAATTAGGCTTAATTGAAAACGGTACTGTCTATTCAAGACACGGGACAAACTGTATCTCACTTGAAACTCTAGAAGACCTTTTCATAGAAGGCAATCCCCCCTTGATATATGCCGATAGAGGGGGATTTTTTGTAGAGGTCGACGGAAGTCTAATTAAGGAAGAAAGAGAGAAAAGAGGGATGTCTATAAGCCACCTAGCTGAACTTATAGGGGTTTCAAAAAGTTCTGTCTATGAGTTTGAAAACGTAGACAAAAGAATAAGTATTGATTCTGTTCTGAAGATAGAAAAAGAGCTGGATATAGGCATAACTAAACCGATATACATAATTAAAACTAGTGACAAAAAAGAAATTAACACTATTCAAGAAAAGCCTGTTGACGCTGCAAGGTCTGATCTTGAAAAAACTGTTTTGGGGGATCTTAGTGACAAAGGATTTAAAGTCTTTCCTACAAAGAGAACCCCTTTTAATGCTCTTTTGAAGGAGAGGGAGATTTTAATCACAGGAATATCCAATACTAAAACATACATCTTTGAAAAGAAGGCAGAGATTGTGGCAAGTATCTCCGATATTACAGAAAAAGACGCAATGTTCGTAGTAAATGCAAAGAAAGTAAAGGAAAATATTAAAGGTGTTCCCATACTTACCCAAAAAGAGATTAAATCTTCAAAGGATGTCGAAGATATTCTTGAACTTGTTCATGAAAGGAAAATTGATAACAAACGTCAGAACTAATTTTTGAACAAAAGTTTATATATTTCAAATAGTAGTTTAACAAGCGTGATGAGAAAGCTAATCTGAAAAAAGATGATGAGGCTTATGAGCTCTGAAATGCTTTGGGGTGTATTATATGAGATATAAATATTTAATAATATTTCTTTTTGTATTCTTTTTTATAGAGTTACCCCTGATATATATTTACTACTCTGGACAGGAAAAGGCAGTTAAGCAAAATATCAAACAGATAGAATTAAGTGAGAACTTTTCTGTGTCCAGAGATAACCCTAAGTATATAGCTCTGCCATTAGAAGGGAGGAAAATACATCAAATAGTATTTTCTTCTACTGGCAGAATTAATATTTCATTGACTGATCTAGAGGGTTTTTTAGTCTGGCAAAAAGAGCCCGATGATCTAAAACCTTTGGAGTATTTCTATCAGACTGATAAACTTAACTTCCCTTATGTCCCGAAGGAAACAAAAACATATTACTTAATATTTGAAACTGACCCTTTACTATCAACAAATGCTTCAGTAAATATTGAGATATATACAATGAATGTAGAAGTTACCCGAGAAGGTGTTTTAAACACCATAGAGCCTATATTACAAGGGACTTCAGTTATTACTGTCCTTCTTTTCATCCTATCAATATTGCCAAAAGGTGGACTCTCGAGAAAAAAACTTATGAAGACTTCTTTTGTTCTTTCAGAGGAAGCAAAATCTCACGATATTGCTTATTTGAAAGAGATTGCAGGATTTTCAGAAAAAGAAATCAATGTGTTTTTATTAATGCATACAAAAGGCAGGGTGACCGAAAAAGAAATTCCAAAACTTTTTGATATTCCTACCTTTTACAAGCTATACAAAATGGGATTCATTGAAAAGATTACAGAACTTTGATGAATATCTCGCCGAACATCTCTTCTTGGGTGACATCTATCTTTTTATCACTGTAAAGGAACAATATATACAGAAATATTCTTGCTATTTCTCTTGTTGTTTTCTCCTCAAGTAAATCTCTAAAATAGATAAGATCATTTATGCCTTTTAGCTCCAATAGGTGCTGGTATAACTTTTCTACCTGTTTTCTTATATCGGCCTTGATTTCATCAATCTGATAAATCTGAGGGCCCAGTTTAGCAATGATCTTTTTCTTTGGTTTTTCTCCTTCTTCCAAAGCATCGATTAGGGCTTCGAAAAGCTCTGGGAGTGTCATCTTGCCAACATTTCTTCTTCTTAAAGGTGGTTTAATATCGTCAATTTCAAATTCAGCATTTTCAATATCTTCCCAAAAGTCAAAAAATTCGTCGTCTTCTTCTTTCTTTTCATCTTCCCTCATCAATTGTTCACTTTTCATTCGCAAAAGAATGGAGGCTGTAAGTATTGTTTTGCCTGATACCCTTAGATCAAGATTTTTTAATTTTCTAATTCTGTCCAAAAATTTATTTGTAAGATCTATTATATCTATGTCCCACGGATCTATTTCCCTTGACAGGACAAGATCCATGAGAACGTCTATTGGGCCTATCTCTGGTATCAGGACATCTTCTTGGATCAGGCTAATGCCTCCGCCTGTTTAACTACTTTCTCGACTTCAAGTGAGACCATTGCTGAGAGTCCTTTCTTGTACATTGAAACTCCAAACAATCTTTCTGCTCTGGACATCATCCCTTCCCTTAAGGTAATCACAATAAACTGTGTCTTTTCAGCTTGCCTCTTTATCATTTCAGCAGTTCTCTCTACATTTGCATCATCAAGATTTGCGTCTACTTCATCAAGTATATAGAAAGGGGATGGCTTGTGACGTTGGATAGCAAATATTAAGGACAGTGCAGTAATAGCTTTTTCTCCACCGCTTAATGATACAGCGGCCTTAACATTTTTACCCAAAGGTTTAGCATCTATTATTATCCCGCCTTCAAAGGGATTGTCTTCTGTTTCAAGAAGGAGTTGTGCTGTTCCCTCTGGAGATATATCTGAGAATATATCTGAGAAGTTGGAAGCAATTTCATTAAATGTTTTGAGGAAAACTTCAGATTTTTCTTTCTCAACTTCGGCTATAAAGTTTAGAATTGCATTCTTTTCTTCTATGAGAGTGTCTCTTCTAAGTTTTAAGGTATTGTATCTACCTTCTTCTTCCTCATACTCTATAATTGCCCTCATGTTAATTGGCATTAATTTCTCTCTTTCCTTTTCCAATGACTCAATCTCAATTTTAAGTTTGTCTGGATGTTTGGAAAATTCTTGAGGTGCTTCATAGTCTGAAGCGTGTCTGGAAAATTCGACTATATCTTCCAGTATAGTCTTTTTTTCAGAAGCCCATAAATTGAGATCCGATTCTAATTTTGATATTTTCTCAATTTTGTTATCTTTCTTGATTCTCAAATCAGAAGTATCAGTTGAAAGACTCCTCTTTTTTTGATTAAATGAGGATAATTCTTTTTTTATTACAGAATCTTCTTTTTCTTTTTCTTTCAGGATTTCATTAATTTCCTTTAGGTTGTTATCTAACTCAGATATTTTTTTCAAAGCCACTTCTTCTTGAGGCTTTCTTAAATCGATTTTTTCAGAAGATTTAATATTGGATTGTTTAAGGTATTCAAGAGTTGAATTAATTGATGATATCTGTGAGGCCATCTCAGAATTTTTCTTTCGAAGATCTGTAAGGTCGATCTCAAGAGCCTCGCCCATTTCGCCGGTACTAGAATCCTCTATGCCTTTCTCAACGTTTGCCTTCTCCCCCTCAAGTTTTTCTATTTCTTTTAAGATGGGATCAATTTTAATTTTTGTATCAGAAGACAGACTCTTTTGTTTTTCAAGTTTTTTTGTCAGGTCCTCAATATTTTTTTCAAATGATAATCTTTCCTTTTGTAAGGAATTTTTCTCTTTTAAGAGTTCTTCTTTTTCTCTATTAGTTGTAGCAAGTTCAGAAGTTGACTCTGCTTTATTTATACTGAGATTTTTCAAGGTTTCTTCCAGTTTTTCTATTTCTGTTTTGAGAGATTGTTTTCTTGAATCATATTCGGATAACTTCTTCTCCAAATCTTTTAAGGAAAAGTTATCTTCTTCAATGTTAAAAGAAACAGAAAATTTCTTTCGAGTATAATAACCACCAGTTATAGCCCCTGATGATTCTACCAGATCACCATCAAGTGTTACAAGTCTTGTATTGTCAATTGTTTTAGAAACATCAATATTTTCGATTATGTAAGTTCTTCCAAATATATACTCAAACGCTTTTCTAAATTTTTCATCAAAAGATACTAATTCAATTGCAAGCCCCACTACCCCTTTTGTCTTTGGAGCATTTGCTATTCTTGGAGTAACAAGTTTATTTAAGGGTAAGAATGTTGCACGGCCAGCTTTTAGATTCTTAAGGAATTTGACGCATTCCCTTGCAACATTATCATCCTCAACAACAATATTTGTAAGCCTTGATCCTGCTGCAACTTCAAGTGCAAGACTGTATTCCTCTTTTGTAGTTCCAAGCTCTGAAATAGTTCCATAAATTCCTGGAATTAATTTATCCTTTTTCGCTTTTAAAATCTCTGCAATCGCTTTTTGTCCACCGGTGATATCGTTTTGAGCCTCTTTCTTTACGTTTATTCTGGCTTTTAAATGTTCAAATTGAGATAAAGCCTGTTTTGAATCAGACTCCACCTTCACTAACTCACTTTTTAGACCTTGATATCTTTGATTTAGGGTGGTAAGTTCATTACTGTTATTTTTTAGATTGGAGTCGTAAACTGAAGATTTTGATTCTTTTTCTTTTAATTTTTTTTCAATATCCGATAATTTATCATCTATCTTTTTGATATCTGCTGTGATTCGTTTGGTGTCTTGATCTAGAAGGGAAACAGATGCATTATAGGAATCAAGTTCTTTGTTTAGTGCAAGATAGTCTTTTCTATTCTTTTCTAGTTTTCTATCAACTTCAAGTAAACTCTCTTTAATCTTTAAAAACATCCCGTCTTTACCAGAGAGCGAATCAAGGAGTTTTCTATATTCAGCTTCCTTGCTCCTAATAGTTGATTCAACTTCAGCGCTTTCTTTTTCTAGTTTAGATTTATTTTCTAATAGTTCCTTGATTTTTTGTTCATTGTCAGAGATCTCTTTCTTTAGTTCGTCAATCTCTTTCTTTACTGAGGAAAGTTCCTTTTTTTCATATTCGATTGATTGATTAATTGAGGAAATATTTCCTTTAATTTTTTCAATTTCCCTTGTTATGTTGATACTGTCCATTTCCATTTTGCGATTGTATTCGTCATCAAGTTCTAATAGCTCTTTTTCTTTATTAGATATGTCTTGAACAATTTTAGAAACTAAAATCCGTAATTCTTCAATATCTTTCTGGCCTTTTTCGATATTTGTCTCAAGTTTTATTTTTGTATCTTCTAACTCCTTTAATTTGCTGTGATAGTAAATAGCCCATTTATTTTTTATTTCTTTATCAATCTCCTGGTATCGCTCAGCGTCCTTTTTGTCACGGAGCAACCTATCAAGACGATTTTTAACTTCAGAGATTACAAGCTCAACTCTTGTTATATTTTCTTGTGCTTTTTCAAGTTCTCTTAGCCCTTTGTCTTTTTTATCGTCAAATTCTGCAATACCAGAAATTTCTTCTATGATGCCCCTTCTCTCAACAGGGTTCATATTAATAAAGTGTGCAATATCTCCCTGCATTACAATATTATGCCCATCCGGCCTTACACCTACATAAGAAAAGATATCTAAAACATAAGACCTAGTAGCTCTTTTTCCGTTAACTCTATATTCTCCTTCTCCCTTGAGATTTACTGCTCTGGAGATGGTAACTTTTTTCTCATCAATTGGAAGTCCGCCGTCTTCATTGTTAAAAGTAATTGAAACAATTGCCTCTTCGGCTTTCTTTTCATCTTCTGTTCCGTTAAATATAAGGTCAGAGAGTCTCTCGCCCCTCATTGATTTTGCAGATATCCTACCGACAACAAAACATATTGCATCTGTTATGTTTGACTTTCCGCTTCCATTTGGCCCAACAATGCAAGTGAACCCTTTAGAAATGGGAAGTGTCAGAGTTTTATTACCATAGGATTTGAATCCTTTCATTGTGACTTTTTCTATAAATACTATGGGACCACCTCTAGGTCTAATAAACAATATTCACTATCTATAGCTTATAATAGTTTTCGTTAGTTGAACACCAATCACGATTAATTTTAAATAAATACCTATGTTTTTAACATTTGTGGTGTCCAAATTTAAGAGAAACGTAGCTATTTTTCTAAGCCTAATTATTATAGGGCTTGTTGTTATTAGCATTAATTTTTACAGGGACCCACAAAGATCTATCCCTATAGATAAAAATATTATTGTTTCTCCTGCTGATGGAAAAGTAATATCTATAGATACTGTGCAAGACGGTGAAATCCCTTTTACAATAAAAAATGGAGAAATGATTTACTTGCCAGAACTAAAAGGCATTATTGAAGGAAATTTTACAATGGTCTCCATTTTTATGGGGCTTTTTGATGTTCATGTAAACAGGACACCCATATCTGGCCAGGTGATAGATATTATTTACATTGAAGGGGGTCATCTTCCTGCTTTTGGAAATGTCCTTGTAGAGAATGAGAGAAATATAGTCGTAATTGATGGAGATATAAGGACAGTTACAGTTCAGATTGCCGGAACAGTTGCACGAAGAATTGAATGTTATGTGGATGAGGGCCAAATTTTAGAAAGGGGAGATAGAATAGGTATAATAAAACTAGGGTCGCAAGTAGTCGTTATGTATCCTTCTGAATCTTCAACAACAATAAAAATTGGGGACAATGTAAAGGCGGGAGAGACCGTAATAGCAGAAATCTAAATTACAGCAGATTCTCCATCTTTTTTCTTCCTGCCTCAAAAGCTTTCATGTTTATCTCTGCTTTTTTGGATAGCACATATACTATTGTTTCTAAAAGCGTCTCATTTTTTATTGGAGTTTCAAGAAGGGAGAGGGCTCCCATCATTACCATGTTCATTGTGACCTGATTACCTAGGCCTTTTGCAATTTCAGTTGCATTAAAATGATATACTTTACCTTTTTCAGAAAGATTAAACAATATCTCATCTATTGGGGGGTAATCACATTCCCCAAGTGATACAGAGATTGGATTTATTCTCTCGGTATTTAGTATAGTCTTTCCTCCTTTTTTTAGATAAGATATATTTCTTAAGGCTTCGAGTGGTTCAAATGCGATTATAATATCTGCTTTCTCTTGGGGGATAACAGAGCCATAGACCTCATCACCCATCCTTACATGAGAAACAACAGAACCTCCCCTTTGGGCCATGCCGTGAATCTCACCCAATCTTACCTTATGCCCGTCTTTTAATGCTGCATTTCCAAGAACGTATGAAGCGAGAATAGTTCCCTGCCCTCCTACTCCGCAGATGAGAATGTTAAATTCCATAAAAATGAGATAGATAAAAAGTATTTAAGGTTATTGAAAAGTTAGGCTGTGGGACATATTAACCTGCATTTAGATTCAAAAGATTGTGCCAGAGCGCA
>DAOSDU010000010.1 GCA_035362715.1 Methanofastidiosum sp. | reverse complement strand
GTAGTTATATGCGTTTATTCTGGCAGGACTGAGGATAGCGGTGCTGTGAGCACATCAAATTACAAGGCTAGAGAGTTGGGTATCAAGGCTGGAATGCCCATAATAATTGCAAAGAGGATTGCAAAAGGCAAAGATGTCGCATTCTTACCTGTCGACATGGATTATTATAGAGAAGTATCGGATAGGATAATGGATTTAATGGAAGATGAATCAGACATAATGGAACAAGTCAGTATAGATGAAGCCTACCTAGATGTTACGGAAAGGACAGACGGAGATTTAGATAAGGCGATTGAAATAGCAAACACAATAAAAGAAAAAATAACTTCTCAAGAGGGTTTGACTGCGTCAGTTGGTATATCCTCTAATAAATTTGTTGCCAAGATGGCATCTGACTTTCAAAAACCAAATGGATTGACTGTTGTTGAGGAAAGAGAAATAATACCATTTCTAGAGAATCTAAAAGTCTCTAAATTACATGGGATTGGTGGTAAAACAACTAAATCTCTAAATGATCTTGGTATTGAAACTGCAAGTGATCTGGGCTCATACGATTTAATAGAGCTTGAAGAAATATTTGGCAAGAATAAAGCCAGACTACTTCATGATAAATCCTTAGGTATAGATGAGACACCAGTTGAACCAAGAGAGAAAAAACAACTTTCAAGAATAGGAACTTTAAAAGCAGATACAAACGATAAAGATATAATTTTTGATAAGATACTTGGGTTATCAACGGATATGCAGCAGCGAATAATAAAAAATAATGTATCATTTAGGACTGTATCACTAATAACTATTGATACTGACTTAAAAACTCAAACAAAAAGTGAAACAATAGCACAAACTAAGGATATTCAGAAAGTTGTTTCAATTTCTAAACGCCTACTTGAAAAATACTTTGAAGAGAATCCTGATAAAAAACTTAGGAGAGTTGGAATAAGAATTTCAAACTTAGAGTTCTCTAAAAGCCAGAAGACTCTAGATGAATTTTAGTAATAAATTTTATCCATACTTACCTTACCGTTAGATAAAACTACGCCTTCATTTTCTAATAACTTTTTTTTCATCTCGAAACCCCCTTGGAATCCGCCCAGAGTTCCATCGGATCTTATTGCACGATGACACGGTATTATTAAAGGAAAAGGGTTGTTGGCCAACGCATTCCCTACTGCCCTTGCACCTTTAGGCGTACCAATTTTTTTTGCAATTCTTGAATAAGTGCTTACATGGCCTCTTGGGATATTATACTCTGCTATTAATACTTTTTTCTCAAAATCAGTGCATATATCAAAATCTAGAAGCCCAAGATCAAATTTGATGTTCTCCCCAGAAATAAACCTCGTTACCTCCAACGTTATTTTTTCGAAAGAATTAGATCTTTTGGCCAAGCTGTATTCATCTCTTAATTTAGAAACTAGAATATTTTTATCCGTAGGTAAAAAAATTCTTATAATTTTCATTTTAGTATTTTCTACTCTCCAGACCAATCCAAAAGTTCCCAAACTAGAGACTTCTATATTATAAAAACACTGCATAATATCCTTTGAGATTATTTAATTAACTCTTCAACTTCCTTTTTCCCTTTTTCTAACTCTTGTGCTTGTTGTTTATCCAAGGTCAGCAAAAGAGTTTGGAATTCCCCCACGTGAGTCTTTTCCTCTTTTGCGATATCTAAGAAAAGCATTTTTATATTTTTATTTGTAGTCATACCTGCAAGTTGTTCATATAAATTTATTGCATCTAGCTCGGCTATAATTCCCGCCCTTAAAATCTCCTTATCTATCTCTTCTTTTTTTACTTTATCAAGATTTATTGGTATATTCGAAAGCATATATACACCCATGATTTAATAATTTTTTAGCTTTATATCGTTTTTGAAATATCAAAGGTCAACGGTAGTTTTAGAAAAAGCGCCTTGATCCTCAACTCTTGATACTCCGTCTCTTTTTGTAACTCTTAATACGTGGTCAACATAGCTTTCAATTTCTGGCTCATGAGAGACTATTATTACTTGATTCATACCAAGCATATCGAGAACATCCCGTACTCTGTCCATCTGCTTTCTTGAAAATCCATCTGTTGGTTCGTCAAGAATTATAATATCTTGTGTTTTTATTTCATCAACTAGATTATTTATTATCCTGTTTAACGCAAGTCTATAGGCAAGTGCAACAGAAGTTCTTTCTCCTCCTGAGAGAGACTCATAGTCCGCGTCAAAACCTTCTTGCCTCAAAACTGGGGTGAAATCCTCATCTATTGAAACTTCTATCTCATCGCCTTCTAGCAGATTTTCAAGCCATTTGGAGAAGTAAGATTCAAACTGCATTCTAAGAGATTCCATAAACTCTTTTTCCATTGTTTCCATTAAACTAATGAAATAATCATCAAGCCAATTGGCAATTCTTTGAAGTTTCTCTCTTATACGGAGGTATTTTTTCTTTTCGTCGATTTCTTTACTGACTCTAAGGAGATCGTTTCCGAGGAGTTCAATCTCTTTTAATTTCTCTGCTTCTTCTCTCTCTTTTTTGATTTTTTCCTCAGTTATTTCTTTTAATTTTTGAAAAATTGCCTGTTTTTCAGCATCTATGCCTAAAAATTGTTTTAATTTCTCTTTTAGATTAATTATGGCCCTCAATAGATTATTCTTTTTATCATTTAAAATTTCTATATCTTTCTTAATATTCAAAGCTTCTCTGTATTTGCCAATAAGTTCAAGATTAGAATCTTTTCTTTTCTCAAGTTCATTTATCTCCGATTCAATTGGGGCGAGTATTTCTATTTCAGCTAGAATTTGTTTTTGTTCCTGAGATTTATTATTAATTAATTCTTCTAAAGGGGAAAGTTGAGAATTTAAACTATTAAGCTCCTTTGATAGAATGGTAAATGAATCTGTTTCTTTGATTAAATGCTCAAGTTTTATTATTTTATCTTTTTCAGAAGCAATTAGGTTTTTGGACTTATAATCTATCTCAGTATCAATTTCTTTTAACTTACTCTCTACTTTTTTAATTAGTTTAATTGTTTCATTTAAAGTAATATTGAAGTCATTTTTCTCTTTCTCAATTCTTTTTATCTCATTCTGTCTGTGGCCCTCAGAAATATTCTGTTTGCACAGGGGGCACAATCCAACGCCTTTTAGAGTACATAATGAGGATAAATCAGATTCAAGAGATCTTAGACTTCCCATAACTATTGAATTTTGTTCTTTATATTCAGAGATCTTCGTATTGTATCTTTCCTTAGATTTCAACAAGCTATCGATTTCTGTGTTAATTCCTTCTTTTCTTTGGTATATATCCTCAATATTTTTTTGTATCCCAGATATTTCATTTCTTATTTCATCGATAGTTCTATCATAGATATCTTTTAGAGAAGAAATGGAATCTTTCTTCGATTTTATTTCTTTAGATATCTTATCAAGTGATTCTTTTTTTTGTGATAATTCAACTTCAAGCTTCCCGGCAATAATTTTACAATTATTAAGCTTCTCCTTTTTCTCTTTAGATTTTTTAAGATTGTCTAAAATAATTTTAATATCATTCTCAATATAAGAAATTTCCTTTTCAATATCAATTTCTTCTTTGCCTGTTAGAATCTGTTTAATCTTTATTTCAAGACTAGATAGATTTTGATCATAAGTTTTTAATTCTCCTTCTTTAGCCGCAACTTCTTTTGAAATAGATTGAAATTGTGTAAATTTTTCTTCTATTTCTTCAGATTTTTTTATAGTTGCAATTTCTTTTATCCTGAAATCTTCTAAAGATTTTTTTATTTCTGCTACATGACTAGTTAGTTTCTCTTTTTTCCCAGAAATAATTTTAAGCTCCTCATTTTTCTCATTTAATCCTTTTGATAGAAGGTCATAACTTGATGCATTTCTTTTAAGTTCAAGCCTTAGATTGTTAGAATTGTCCCTTATTGTCTTATATCTGTCAACCCCAAAGATCCTCCTAAGTATCTCCATTCTATCATCTCTCTTAGATAATAGAATTTGTTTCATTTCCTCCTGAGGAGTGTAAACTGTGTACCTATAAATCGGATTTTTTTGTTTTGAGGACAATTCTTTGGGGTATCCCAATAAAGAGAGTATTTCTACTTTAAGTTCGCTGGGCGTCATTTCTTTTCTGTTACCATCAATTGAAATATAACCAGTTGTCTGTGAGATTGCATCCCCTTTTTTTTGTAGACTTCTCCCAACTATTATTTCCTTTCCCGCTAATTCAAATTCTAAACGGACCATTCCCTCTCGCTCACCCCGCCTAAGGAGGGAAGAAGCCAAAATATCTCCCAAACCAAAAAGTGCAAACTCTATTGATAATAGTATAGTTGATTTGCCAAATCCAATATCCCCTGACAATAAAAATGATCCTTCTGGAAAATCTATTTTTTGATGCTGGTAACTTCTTATATTAAGCATTTCAAGTGAGAGAAGTTTCATCCAAATCCTCCAGAAGATTATTTTTTGAAAGATACTCTATGGACTCGCTAAGAATTCCTTTGTTATAATCATCTTTTTTTTCGCCTTCTTTTTTCTCCCTTGATAGAATATTCATAAAAGTCTTCACAAAAGAAACTGTTTCTGTTTGACAATCTTTAATTTTAATCTGATCTTTATGTCGGACTATCACATCTTCCTCAAGTTTTTCTTTTGTTAATGAAGAATTTTTTATTTCCTTAAACTCTTTGGCTTTAATTTCTCTTGTATCTCTTTTTACTAAAAGTACACCTTTATTTTCTAGATATAAATTGATCTTTTTGAAATTAATATCAGAAAGACTGCCCTCAATTTTTCCCTTAAACTTTAGGACAACTATGCTATCTTTTAAAACATTTTTATCAGCTGCCTGTCTGACTTTCTCTTCAACATTAATTGTATGGGTTCCTTCCAAATTGATTTCTAAAAGAATAACTGGCGCAACTTTTATTGGAATATATTTTTTGTTTAGAATCCCATTATTATAATCAACTAAGTAAAATCCGCCCATTTTGAAAGATAAAAGTTCATCAATATTATTAGGGAATAATGCTCCCGGAAATACGATGTTCTTGTAGTCACCGATTTCAAATTCCCCTTTCTCATGAATATGCCCACCTGCATAATAAAAGAATCCTTTAGGAAGCAAAGAAATTGGCATTGATTCCATTTGGTAAAGATTATCTGGTTTTAGCTCTTGTATAGCGGAATGAAATAAGAATATTTTTTGCCCCTCTTGATTTTCTAGATCCTTTCTATCCAGTAAAGTGTATGTGGCCTTCTCTAGACTACCTCTAATTCCCGATATACCATAAAGCTTAATTTTTGTTTTTTCATCTACAACTCCTTTCAAGATTAGTTTTTCTTTTGTCTGCTCTCCAGAAGTAACTCTTTTTAGAAGTCCTGCTTCATGAAAGACTTTTAGTATTGTTCTGCCTGTAGGGGAAAAATCGTGGGAACCTTCAATAACATAGACCGGTATTTCTTTTACCTTAAGCTCGTATAATTTCTTTGCAGCTTTTGCCATAACATCAATTGTAGGGTTGGAAGAATCAAAAAGGTCTCCGGAAATCAATATAAAGTCAACATTTTCCTGAATAGATATATCGATGGCTTTTTCAAATGTTTTTATTCCGATTTCTCTTAAAGTATCTTCTCTCCAGCCTCCCAAATGAAGATCGGCCATATGCGAAAATTTCACTCTAAGTCGACCCCTCTAACGGTAGTTCTATCTTTTACAAATGTTATATCGTCTTTGAAGATGTCTTCAAAAAGAGGTATTTTCAAAGGTATTGCTAATTTAGAAAATGTGGATGTTAGGAGTGCTTCTCCTATGTCAAGACTAGCAATGTTTCTTGATTCTTCAGATATATCTTGTGGTGAGCTTTCTATTAATGCGCTTCTCTCATTCGACATTTCAGTTCCCATAATTATTTTTGTATTCATATTTGCAAGTATCTCCTTTGGTATAAGGCTTGGAAGTTGAGTTATGGCTACAATGCCTACTCTGAATTTTCTTCCTTCTCTTGCAATCGTCCCAAAAATGTTTGCTCCTTTATCAAGTACCTCTTTACCAAGTACCCTTGGTGCCTCTTCAATTATTATACTAACACATGGTTTATTTTGAAGATGTCCTTTAGAACTCAAATCACGATACCGAGAAAAAATACCCTCGGCAAATATCCCCCCAATTAAAAGTTCTACTTCCCCCCCAAGTTTTGAGGTATCGATAATAACTGTTTTTCCATTTTCTAGATTATCAACTACATTCTTTATTGTAGTAACGCCACTGTTATTTGAGAATAAACTGCTTCTAAAAGAAATTTGTCCATCTTCTGAAGATATCCCAAACACATTGTTGAATTTTCTTTTAAGAACATCAAGTGTTACCGCAGAAACCCCCTCTTCTCTCTCTGCAAGTACGATATTTTCTATCCAGTTTTCTTTATCCCTATTATAAAATAGATAAATACATTCTATTTGGGCTTCTGTCAAAGATACTATGCCTGTGAGGTGCCAAGGTTTAATTGTTTTTAAATCAAGGATAAGAGTACTTGCACCAGGAGGTGGATTTGTGGAATAGTAGATAAGTTTATTTCTAGCGTTGGGATGATCCTTTAATCCTTTTTTTGTCCTCCCATAGTATTCATCATGAGGATCAATGACTAGTAAACCAGCATAAGTTTCGTTCAACAAATTATAGGTAAGGACTTTAACAAGATTGGATTTTCCCTTGCCTGTAGAAGCCGAGATTAACATATGGTGGGTAATAACATCATCTCCCCTAAGGAATACATCAATGTCTAGAACTCTCGAACCACTTCTTATTTTCCCAAAGTAGAGTGGCCTATTCGGCTTTTCAAGGAATTTTAGATCTTCTTCTTTTATCCTTTCAACTGCAGAAAAAAACTTAGGAAGTTTTTTTGGCAGATGATAACGGTTTGGAGTGACAAAAAGGATGGGCTTTAGAATAATAAGAATAAAATTAGAAAGCTCACTATCTAAAAAAGATAGGTTCGAGACTTCCTCTAACTTTAAACCTGCCGCTAAACTTCTAATTCTTTCGGGTATTTGTGATCCATAAGATATATCAAAAACCTGCAGTATGAAATATCCGTTGCCCTCCCTTGCGACGAGTAATTCACCCAGTTCTATGTCAACTCCTGTTTTCTGCCTGATTATTATCCCGCTAAAATCACCTGATACAATTTTTCCTACAACGTCCAATTTAACAACTCCTACATCCACTGTAAACTATCGAGAACATCATGAGCGTCCTCAACGCTGATATTTTCATCAATAAATTTTAGAATTTCCTCATCATCACAAAGAGACAAGAAAAGCGCCTTATGTGTTTCTTTTTCATCGCCCCTAATCCTAGCAATATAATCTGCATCAACTAACCCGTAGGGGTAACCCGGAAATCTAAGGTCAACAGAGTTAGAAGCTATTGTTCCCAAGACTTCCTCAACTCCTTCTCTTCCCAATGCTTTTGCTCTATTCTTTTCTATTTCAAATCTAAAAGTGTACCTTGATGAAGGGTGAAATTTCACAAAATACATTTCTGCATTATGGTCGGGATGGTTTATTTCTGCTACAGGATGATAGTACCATACTTTCTTAGGGCACATTTTATTTCCCAAGAGCCGTATTGCGTATGGTAATGATCTCCCTTTTGAAGTGTAAAGTCTAGACCTTTTAGCAATCCCACAAAAAGTGACTTCTTTTTCAGATGCGGCCTCATAGGCTTTTTTAGAATAGTTATGTTCTCCTGTAATGGCTGTTTGTAGAGAACCGTCTCTTACCAAGATATCGCCTTTTTCAAGCTCTTTTTGGATTATTAGTTCAGAAATTTTCCATTCAAGAAATCGTCTTGCAACTCCACAAACAGACCCCAACTCAGCTCTGAAATTTCTATTTGATATTGTGGGGTCGTGAGAGTTTATGGTCTTATCTGCCTCTTCGATATCAACTCCGTAATCTTTTGAAAAGGGAAATAGTTTGAAATTAAAATTAATGTCTTTTCCTTTGCCTATCGCTTTGCCAAATACATAAAACTCAAATTTTTGAGATAAACTATTTGGAATGATAATTTTATTATTTTTAAATATGTTAAAGTATATCCTGACAAGTCCCAAGTAAACAGAAGGTGACGAAAGCAACTCAATGTTTCCTCCATCTATATAGGTGACCTTTCTATTTGGATCACATTGCTTAAATTCTCTCACATTGCTTTTGCTTAAAGGAAAGGGAGAATATCTTTTATCACTAAACTGGGGTTCCTCACCTTCCAGGACATCACGGTTATAGTTTTCTTCACTCTTTATTAGATTAATAATATCTTTTATTATTTCTATATTCATCTTATTTTAAAAATGAAAACTGAATATAAAAAACTATCTTCTAAAATTATTCTATGAATTCTGCCTTAATGCCACCGACTGCTCTAGCGATAATATTGTAAAATCCGGCAAATATTATCCCCGAAATTGCTCCTAAAATGGCATATATTATTGGAAAAGCTACTATTCCTATTAAAGCAACTAGTGCACCTGTATTAGGCGGGATACTAGCGTACACATCAGGATATAGTTGGGAGCCAAATACTCCAGTAATTACAAAAGCAATTGCAAAGACTATACCTGCAATTAAACCTACAATTAGCCCAATAAAGAAAAACATTTTGGCGACTGAACCGATATCAAATCTTTTTATCTCTTTATTCATTAAATCACAGAACATCTAAAATGCATCAAAATAAATAATTTTCGTATAAAATTAAAATAGGGAAAAAATTATAAATAGTATTTCATTTCAAGAGAGTTTTCAGCAAACCCGCATGCTTTGTAGAATTTCTTTGTCATGGGGTCTCCACCCTCAATGGATACTGTTATGTACTTACATTTGACCCGTTTTCCATAGTTAATTGCAGCTTCTAAAAGTTCTGCCCCAACACCTTTTCCCTTGTACTCATCTTTTATGACAATGTCTTCAATATGACATACGTTGTAACTGTAAAACAGTATTGGTTTAACGAAAAGAGATAAGAACCCACAAATTTCAACACTGTCAAGTAAATTCTCTTCGGCAACAAATATTTTTATGTTCGGATTTTTGATATATTCAGTAAGTATTTTATTAAAATTAGCAATTTCATCAGGAGACTTTAGGGGCACATTGTGCAAACTATCAATAAGATCATATATATTATATCTGTCTCTAAACGAAGCTTCTCTAACCCTCAACGAATTCACCTTATCAAATTTAATATTTAAAGTATATAAAATTAATTTATAATTATCGGTTCTATTTAAATATTAATCTGTTTATTTGACTCATTTTCTTCATTATGGCTTATCATTCTACTTTTAGCTTCGGATTTCATAGGCTTGAGCTTTGGCAGAGTATAAGAAGTAATAATTCCAGCGAAAATTAAAACAAGCCAAAATGAAAGGATCCTGTCTAAAATTGTTGCTGTAAGAGCAATATTTTTCCCCACTTTTAGCGAGGCATATAAAACTGTCATTGTTACTTCTACAACTCCAAGACCTCCAGGCAGTAACGGAAGCAATCCCATGAGAAGGCTTATTGTAGATACAAGTGCAACAAGCAATGGGTTCAAAGGTTTCCCAAGTGCTAAAAAGACAAAATATGTTCTAAGTATCCAGCAGGTCCACATTACTACTGATGCGGCAATAGACCTATACAAAACTTTTCTACTTCTTAGAATTAGTTGAAATTGTTGATGGAAATTTTCTACCATCGATACCGCTAGATCTTCATATTTATTAATTCTCTTAGAAAATTTTCCTAGTATTCTTAAAAACTTAAAAACGACTTTTTCACCAGCTTCTTTGTTGAAACAAACGTAAGTAGCTACCAAAAGTACAAATATATAGATAATGATTACAAATGACAATAAAGCAATCGTAGCCCACCTTACACTATAGAAAAGATTAACATACATCACAGAGAATATCGCTAGAACGAAAAAAGGCAGGGATTCTACAAACCTATCTGCAGTGACTGTGGCAAAAACATTTTCAATTGGGCTGATATTCTCTTCCTTAGAAATAAGGAATGTCTTCATGGGCTCCCCCCCTGTTTTAGCGCTAGGAGTAATATTATTGAAGAAAACACCAACCATTGTTGCAACAAATACATTTCTCATAGAAACTTTTGGCTTTAAGGATTCAAGAAGAGGTTTCCATTTATAGGCCTCAAAAATTAAATTAAGCAATTGGAATACAACTGCAAGGCCTAAATATAACGGATTAGCACTCTTTATCAAAGTAATGAATTCATTATAGCCTACAAATTGAACAAAAATTAGTATTAATATTATTCCTGCGGTAAAAGGTAGAATGGTCTTATAGTTTACCATTTTTAGTTCCCTCAAACTTTATCATCTTGTCTACTTGGGTTAGCACTTTATCAACAAAAGAATTTTTCCTTTCGATTTCTTTGCCCAACAGATAGTATTTAATGAATACCATCACAATTCCAATTGCTATTGGGCCTACAAAGATTCCTATTGCTCCAAAGGCTAAAAGTCCTCCAAAGAATCCAAATAAAAATATCATTGGATGTATTTTGGCGTATTTTCCTGCAAGTTTTGGCTTGATGTAAAGTTCAGGTATTATAGTTACTAATACCTGACCTAGGATAAAAACATAAATTCCGGTCATTGCCTGCCCTTTCATTATGTAGACGACAGCAATTCCTGAAAATAACATCCAAGGGCCCAATATTGGCGCAAAATCCATAAAACCAGACATGATGGCCAGAAGTAAGGGGTAAGGTATTCCAAATATTAAAAAGATAAAGTAACTAATTATTGTAGTGAAAATTGCTTTTAAAATATTAACGAGGATAATACTTTCAAAAACAATGTCAATCCCGTGGAGAAGGGATGAGATTGTCTTCTTTTTATTTTCGGGTAACAAAGTAACAAATGTATTTTTAATAGTTCCGCCTTCTTTTAATAGGTACAATGCAAGTATTGATGCAAGCAAAAGTTTCATTGCAAATTCAGGTATATGAATTGTAAGGTCAATTATTTCTTCAGAGATATAAGATATTAGTTCATGTAATTTTGCAGTTAATATATTTGCAATCTTGTCAAGGTCATTTGAATATTCTATGCCATAGTAGTTAAGAAATGAGATGAATAAATTCTTGGAATAGGTATCCAGGTCATTAAATATCATCATTAATTTCTCAAAAATTTTTTCTTTGATAACATAATTGATAGTTGCAGCTGCAAGATAAAAGAAAAGTAAAAAAGTAGGTATTATGATTATTATGGCCGAAAGTATTGCTGCATATGTTTTGCTCATGTATTTAATCAATACAATGTTAATTGGCCTCATAAGGTAAACTAGTACAAATGTTACAATTAGCGCATCTACAAGAGGAAAAAGAGTAAGTGCTGCAATTATAAGAAAGAATGTGAATATTGAGGCAATTGCAATTTTATACTCTATTTCTTCCATAGCATCGTCTCTTTTTAATTATAAATAGTATAGGGGTATATAAATTTAAAGGGCGAAAAGTTCAGGATTAGCAAGTATTGAATCGGCAATTCTTTTTGAAACTTTATCGTCCCATAGCGGAGGTTTTGGATATATTTTCTTTCTTTTTGGGATTTCTTGTAACGCAGAAGTTAATTTTAATGTATCTGTTCCGACAAGGATATTTGCACCATTTTTTAGAGTAACTATTCTTTCAGTATTTTCCCTAAGGGTAATGCAAGGTATATCCAGCATTAAGGCCTCTTCTTGAATTCCTCCAGAATCAGTCATCACAAATTTTGAGTTCGACATCAACCATAAAAAGTCAAGATAACCTAGCGGCTCAATTATTTCTATATTTGCTCCAAGTTTCTTTAGATGCCCAAGTTCTTCCAAAACTTTTTTTGTTCGTGGGTGGAGGGGAACAATAATCTTATGGCCAATCTTAGCTAAAGAAGCGAATAATTCAATAAGTTTTTCGGGATCGGCTGTATTTTCAGCCCTATGAATAGTCATTAGCCCATAAGTTTCAGATTCTAAAGATAAATTCTTTAGAATATTGGATTTTTTTGATTTTTGGAGATGGGATAACAATGTCTCAACCATTACATTTCCAACGAAAAATATCCTTTTTTTATCTGCCCCTTCAGATATCAAATTATTTACTGCATCTTCTGTGGGTGCGAATAAAAACTGAGATATTCTGTCAACAAGTATCCGGTTAATTTCTTCCGGCATCCTCATATCAAATGAACGATATCCAGATTCCACATGAGCCACAGGAATCTGCATTTTAATAGAAGATATCGCACCGGCAAGTGTAGAATTTACATCCCCTACAACAACTGTCAAATCAGGCTTTTCTAGACGTAATACTTCCTCTATTCGTGACATCATAGTGCCTGTCTGAACTCCATGCGTTCCAGAACCTATACCTAGAAAAACATCAGGTTTTGGCAGTTCTAAATCTTCAAAAAAAACCCTGTTCATGTTCTCATCATAGTGTTGACCTGTATGCACGAGGGCCTGATCTATTTTTCTTTTTTTAAGCTCTTCATAAATGGGCTTTATTTTCATGAAGTTAGGTCTTGCACCCACTATTGAGAGTATTTTCATAAGAAATGATTAAAAATTATGCTTTTAAAAGTTTTGATTTGACTTTTTCAAAATATGAAACGGTTTTACTATTATTTCATCTAAACTTTTATATATTGTTTCATCTTTATTTATAGTGTAATAATTAAATTATAACAAGGAGGTATGCTATGAGTAATGGCGATGGATTGAAAGTTTTATCTGCAGTACTTGCAGTGCTTTTATTAGTATCAATAATAGGAAACTTCTTTTTCTTGTATCGTTCACTTTCAGACACGGGACAAGGAACTCAGTACAATGTTTTGCTTACTGAGAAGATTGGACTTGATAATAAAATATCTTTGTTAGAATCACAGCTATCAGATAAAAATAAGAAAATAACAGACCTTGAGTCGGAGGTTAGATCTCTTAAATCTCAGTACGATTCTGCCCAAAGAAACGTTGATTTGAAACAAAAGGTTGTTGACAACTATGAAACTCGGGTGAAATCGTTAGAGGATCAGCTTTACAACTGTGAGCATAAAACTCCCAAGATTACAACATATACTTCATATTGTTCATGTGGATACTACAAGTATAACTGCACATGTAATGGATACTGCTACTATGACTGGTACTGCCCAAGTTCATGCTCGTGCTGTTACACCAGTAGTTGCACAAACTGTTAAAATAATTTGAGGAAGAATCTTATGAGTCGAAAATTCCATTGGAGACTCTAAGTTCTCCCTCGACATTTTTTCTTTTTTATTCTATATATGCCTTTCGCTGTTTTTGGTAATTTTTAATTGTAATTATATTTATAATCTAATTTTATTCATCAGTAGTATGAGAAATAGAATAGTAGGCGTTCTGATAATTTTTGTGGCTCTATTAATGGGATTTATTATTTTCTCCTTTAACCGAGCGATGACAGAAATAGTAAATACGTCATGTGAACACGGGTCATCATGTCCTATGTGGGGAACAATTGATTTTCAGACCAATGTCAGCATCGCTATAATGAGCTTTGTAGTTATAATAGGGATCTATCTTATCTTTTTTGGAAAAGAAGAAAGAAACCCGGCTAAAGGAGAAATAAAGGATGCATCCATTAAAAAAGAAGCTTATGAAAAAATCATGAAAACCTTAAATGATGAGGAAAAAACAGTATTAGAAAGGATTATAGATGCAAACGGCACTATTTTCCAATCTGGCCTTACAGACGAAACAAACTTTAACAAGGTAAAAGTAACTAGAATTTTAGACAAACTGGAAGGAAGAGGAATAATAGAGCGAAGAAGACGTGGCATGACTAACGTTGTTATATTGAAACACTGAAACTATCCGAAACTAGTTTCAAACAATGCCTAATAAAGAGTTTCATTACAATTTTTTCTATAGCTAAAATCAATAGGAGGTAAAGCTATGGAAAAAACAACAATAAAAATAGAAGAGATGCATTGTAAAAGCTGTGTACACTCTATTAAAGACAAAGTATCATCGCTAAAAGGGGTAAAAAGTGTTAAAGTCAATCTGTTGGACAATAATGCCATTATAGAGTTTAATTCAGACATCATAACTTTAGAAAAAATTCAAATTGAGATAGAAAATCTAGGTTATTCGACTGGACTAAATTCTAAAAAAAAGAAATCAAATAATATTCTAAAAGCTCTGGTTTATGGAATTATTCCTCACATTGGTTGCATAGGATTCATTGTTGGATCAGTACTTGGTGTATCTTTACTCATGCAGTTTTTTAGACCTCTTTTAATGAGCAGATACTTTTTCTACGGGCTTGTTGCACTATCTCTTGGATTTGCAACTATTTCAGTAGTACTATACTTGAAAAATAACGAACTTCTATCTATGAATGGATTAAAGAGAAAATGGAAGTATGTTTCAATAACATATGGTTCAACAGTTGGAATAAATTTGACATTATTTTTGATAGTTTTCCCGATGCTTGCAAATGTTTCTGCTTCAACTGGACGAGATCAGACAACAGTAGGCACAGTTGAATTCATCACTTTAAAAGTTAATATACCATGTTCAGGTCATGCTCCCTTGATATCGGAGGAACTAAAGAGTATCAACGGAGTCCAAGAAGTTAAATATAGCACACCGAATACATTTGCTGTTAAATACGATTCTGGGAGAACTACTAAAATAGAAATATTGAATCTCGCAGTTTTTAGAGAGTATCCTGCGACAGTATTAAACGAAACCTCTTTGAAGGATAATTCCTCAATCACCCCTTCAACTAACAACTCGACATCCGGATGTGCATTCTGCAGGTGAAAGTAATTTTTTGAAAGATTCAGTAATATGATAAAAGGTGAATATATGAAAAAAATAATTATGCTTAAATCTTTGATAATTACATCCTTTTTTATTTCACTAGTTTTATTTTCTGGATGTAATTCTGCAAAAGAGGTTAGTGCAAATACCGATAGTAAGTCTAGCGTACAAACACAGATTAATCAAATTAGTATACCTCTATCCGAAATAACTGAAAAGGCCAAGTGGTACAAATATGAAATTGACAATAAAACAATTTCGTACTTTGCCGTTAAAGCATCTGATGGGAGAATAAAGGTTGCTTTTGACGCATGTGACGTATGCTATCCAGAAAAGAAAGGCTATAGGCAATTAGGAAGTGATATGGTCTGTAACAATTGTGGACTAAAGTTTGCCATAGGGGGAATCGGAACAGAAAATAAAGCAAGCGGTGGATGCTGGCCAGGATACTTGCCTGCGACAATAGAAGGCGATTATCTAAAAATTAGCAGACAAAATTTAGAAAACGGCAAGTGGAGATTTTAATAAATTTTAATTTTTTACTTTATTATTAATAGGTATCGCTCTAAATAATTATTACTAAATAGATATAAATACTTTTAACAATGATAAGTATTACGAGGGAATAAAATGTTGGGGAAAGAAACTAAAAAAGCAGAGATTAAAGTAACTGGCATGACATGCGCGACATGCGCGACAACTATAGAGAAATCTCTTCTAGATTTAGATGGAGTTTCTAAGGCAGAAGTTAATCTTGCAAGGGAAATAGCATCTGTAGAATATGACCCAAAAATACTGAAGATTAATGACCTTGACAGTGCTGTAAAGGATGCGGGCTACGATGTGATAAATGAAAAAGCTATTCTAAAAGTTGGTGGAATGACATGTGTTATGTGTGCCAACTCAATTGAAAGTGCTTTGGGAAGATTAGACGGTGTTGTGGAAGTCAACGTGAATGTATCCTCTGAGAAAGTGTATGTGACATTTAATCCCAAAGTTGTTTCAATATCCGATATGAAAAAAGCAATAGAAGAATCAGGCTATCAATATCTGGGAGTTGAAGGCGAAGCCTTGGAGGAGCTTAAACTAGAAGAAAATCAGAAAAATAAGAAACACAGGATAATTGTTGGTGCAGTAGTCTCTGCTATATTGATGGGATTAATGTACGCCCCAATGGTTATGCTACCGCATGGCATATCAATGTCATTTCTAATGTTTTTAATAGCCCTGCCAGCTTTCATATACTTAAGTTACCCCATATTTAATGCGGCTTACAGGTCACTTAAGAATAGGAACCTGAACATGGACGTTATGTACTCTATGGGTATTGGAGTTGCCTTTTTTTCAAGTATTCTTGGTACTTTCAATGTTTTATTGGGCAGTGAGTTCATGTTCTATGAAGCTGCTGTGATGCTTGCTACATTTTTAACCTTAGGCAGATTTCTTGAAGAGAGGGCAAAAGGAAAGACTTCTGAATCTATAAAAAGATTGATGGGACTACAGGCAAAGAGTGCTACAGTTATTCGAGATGGGAAAGAAGTAGATATTTCAATAGAAGATGTTATTGTTGGGGATATAGTTATAGTAAAACCTGGAGAAAAAATTCCTGTTGATGGAGAGACTATTTCCGGACAAAGCTATGTTGATGAATCAATGATATCTGGAGAGCCTATCCCTGTTTTCAAGGAAAAGGGAAGTAAACTAATTGGCGCAACTATAAATAAGAATAGTATTCTAAATTTTAGGGCCACAAAGGTCGGGAAGGATACGGTGCTTTCTCAGATAATAAAGCTAGTAGAAGAAGCTCAAGGGTCCAAACCCGAAATACAAAAAATTGCAGATAAGGCTGTAAGTTACTTTATACCTACAGTTTTAGCAATTGCTGCAATATCTTTTGTAAGCTGGTATTATATCTTTAACAGTACATTCTTATTTGCAATAACAAGTTTAATTTCAATTCTTGTTATCGCATGCCCCTGTGCTCTTGGGCTTGCAACTCCAACTGCAATTACAGTCGGCATTGGAAAAGGAGCAGATTTAGGAATTCTAATTAAAAATGGAGATGCTTTGCAGCTTTCAGAGAAGTTAACTGCAGTCTTGTTTGATAAAACTGGAACTTTAACCAAAGGTAAGCCAGATGTCACAGATATACTCGCATTTGGTATAGACAAAGATCAACTTCTCAGGATAACTGCAAGTGTAGAAAAAAATTCAGACCATCCTTTAGCAAATGCAATAGTCAAAAGAGCTGAAGAAAACGGTATTGGGCTATCAGGAAGTAAAAATTTTGATACCTTCGGAGGAAAAGGAGTAAAGGCAACTGTTTCGGGAAAAGAAGTAATAATTGGAAATAGAACTCTTTTCAATGAGAAGAAAATTTCAATTATAAATGAAATTGAAGAACAAATAACAAAGCTTGAAAATGAAGGGAAGACCGCAGTTTTAATATCAATTGAAAACAAGCTTTCAGGGGTAATTGGAATTGCAGACACTCTAAAGGAAACTTCTAAGGAGTCTATTAAAAAACTGATGGATTCTGGAATTAAGGTGTACATGATTACAGGAGACAACAAACGTACTGCTTCTGCAATAGGCAAAGTTTTGTCAATAAAGAACATACTTGCAGAAGTCCTTCCAGAAGATAAGGCCAAAGAAGTCAAAAGGCTCCAAAATAATGGGGAAATTGTAGCCTTTGTTGGAGATGGCATAAATGATGCGCCCGCTCTAGCTCAAGCAGATGTAGGTATAGCAATTGGCAGCGGAACTGATGTTGCAATAGAAAGTGGAGATATAGTTCTAGTTAAGAATGATATAAGAGATGTTGTGTCTGCCATTAAGTTAAGTAGGAAAGTTATGCAAAGGATTAAACAGAATCTTTTTTGGGCATTTGCTTATAATACTGCGCTCATACCCGTTGCAGCAGGTATTTTGTACCCAACTTTTGGGATTACTTTAAGGCCTGAGTTTGCAGGTTTTGCTATGGCTATGAGTTCTGTTACAGTTGTAACACTTTCACTCATGCTAAAAAGATTTAATCCAGGAAAAAATTAGAGGAGGGATATTTTGGCTATTGATCCAGTTTGTAAAATGACAGTTGATGAAAAAACTGCGAAGTTTAAGAGTGACTATAAAGGCAAAACATATTACTTTTGTGCCCCCGGGTGCAAGAAGAGTTTTGATCTGAATCCAGAAAAATACTTGAATTAAATAACCAAAAGTTTTATAAGTATTTATAAAAATGGTTTGTTAAGCCCCGTTAGTCTAGTCCGGTCAAGAATGCGGCCCTTTCGAGGCCGTGGCACGGGTTCAAATCCCGTACGGGGCACTTTTACAGCAGTTGAAATCCCCCGGCTGAAAAAGGTCAAAAAATTCTGAAAAAAACTTTGTTGAATAAGATTAACAACAAATAAATAATACTATATCAAAAAAGTCAGAAAAAGAAAGAAAAAAGCTTTATTAAATTTGTTTCTTCTAGAACCAAGATGTTCTGGCAATCAAACAAACAGTAAACCCATAAGGTCTTCTAGAGCCTTATTTGTTGCCTCGCCGTTTCTTCCACCAACTATTAAAACATTGTTCTCGTAGAATACATTTATTATATATTCCCGCTGTCCAAATGATCTTGACCATACTACTTTTGACATGCCTGAATCGTATAGCTCCTTTATTATTAGATTACTTTCTTCATTTCCAATTAGGATTAAGTTCTTCTTTGCCTTATCTTCGCCTGTAACATCAATGTCTCTTTTTATAAGTGAGGCGGGCTCAATCTTAACTGTTGAATCGTAATACAAATACAATTTTGACTTTCTCTGGCTTACTTCAAGCTCAATACCATTGCCATCTTTCTGCTTGTAGTTTGAGTCAAGTATGTCTATTTTGAAATAGTTCTTTGGACCATAAAAAGTCTGAGGGTCACAGCATGTTAGGTCTATTTTATCACACAATATTACATTGATTGTGTCATAGGTGCACTTCTTAAATCTTGGATGCAATGGATTTAAATCAAGAAAATCATCACATGTCCCATATTTTCCATCTTTTCCTGGATTTACATAGGCGGGAGCGAAAAATGGAATTTTAATTGAAGCATTGCATTCTTCTCCAGGAGTTTCAAATACAGGGATCTGCTGCTCTTCAGGGGATAGATTTCCATCGCCGTTAAGGTCAACGCCCAACGCAATAATATCTTCCCAAAGATTAGATATGGTAAGATTATAGTCATTTGGATATGTAACAAATGGCATGCAACAAGGCGTTTCTTCAATTGCACCATAATCTTTTAGCGAATAAACATCAAACTCTGCAAGTAAGCTATTATCTGCACCCTCAAAAACTTTTATTCCATCAATATAGAAAACTGGCACAGTCCAGATGGTCTCTTCATGGCCATCAATGTCTCTTGTTCCCTTCTCAAATAAGAAGTATGGATCGTTCTCGTATTGCCTTGTTGGAACGGTTGTAAATGAGCCGCACCCTCCTTTAGGGTCACAAAGCCCCACACAGGTACAGCACCTTGAACTATTAGCGTCCATTAACATAAGAAAGTCATTGCTTTTCCCGGTGAAATCAGACACTCTGAGGTAAACTTTATACTCTCCTGAAAAGTTTTCGCCGCTTTTAACTTTAAACTTGTCATCCTTGGATGTTTCTTCAGTTGTAGGGCTGTGAATATCTAGAAGCGTTACAGTGTACCATCCAAATACTCTGGTATCTCCTACCTTAAATATAGTTTCGGGAGAATAGATAGGAATTCCATAAATGAAGTAACTTATATTTTGATCTTTAGAATGGTAAACACCGTTATTAATAATTGGGTACTCCCTTTCAAATAATCTGATTTTGTAAGAGTTATAGGGTATATCATAAAGAGGGCCGCCACATCCAGCAAAAACTTTCCTTTGGAAAGGCGTACGGATATATGTTACTCTATAAATGATGTCGGACATGTTAAAGTCAAGGCAGTGATCATCAGGGACCTCAATATCTGATAGCTTTATTATACTCTCTTCATGCGTTTCGTTATAATCAAATGCCTTGTCACCATCCCCATAAGGGTACAAAAATGATGAGTACTTGTATCCATCATCCCACCAAAGTGATTTTAATCCGTCTGCCACCCTAACTGAATTCACTGTAGCATTAGCGGGGTCTATTCTTATCGTGTCGCTTGCATTTAGATTTTTTAAAGAAACTTTGTATTCCTCATATATTGTATTCTCAATTCTCTCAGTGTGTCTGTTGGCTATAAGAAAAGCAAGTTTAGAAGCAGATATGATGTCTTTTGAGGTTGCTGTTTCACCAACAACTATCATAGATTTTACTGTATCTCCGTCAAAAAAGAAATCATCTCTCGGTACGGAAGAGGAGCTAACATTAGAAGGTAAGAATATAGAAATAAAAATAATTGAAAGTAATATTAGGCCCCTTTTCATGTATACACCGATATCGATTCTTTATTTTTTCTTTAGGCGCTTATCGTATGTATAGTATCCAGCTATTAAAAGAATAACTACCACCCCAATAATAAGGCCAATATAGAAATTACCACCAGACTTATGGACAGGAACATCAATGTTCTTTTGAAATAGATAGACACTTAGATCCTGCTTTTCTTTGTCACCGACTGCCCTAATTCTTAGATTTAGTTGGTATGTCTTTTCCTCTGCTATTGATTTTATATCTGTGGCCAATACAACTTCTGCTTTCTGCCCTGGTTCAAGAACACCAATATAATCATTTTTTGATGTGAAGTCA
Source organism: Methanofastidiosum sp. (assembly GCA_035362715.1). Lineage (NCBI taxonomy): Archaea > Methanobacteriati > Methanobacteriota > Candidatus Methanofastidiosia > Candidatus Methanofastidiosales > Candidatus Methanofastidiosaceae > Candidatus Methanofastidiosum > Methanofastidiosum sp. The sequence goes on along the minus strand of DAOSDU010000010.1, from coordinate 38,829 downwards.
AATGGTTGCTCTGACCTTTCAATCGCTTCAAAAATTATTGATTCAGCCTTCTCTTCTCCCTTGTTTACTACTGTTAGGTAGATCTTTGCACTTCCCCCTGCCCTTACTGTTTCTGGAACAAGGCGATATTCAGTTATTTCAAGTTCCGGCTTTCCTTTTACATCCAAGTTCAATTCAAACTCTTCTTTTAGGAGATTATTTGAAGAGTCTCTGTATTCAACAATTATTGGTACCATGTAGGTCATTTTCTTTGCTTCTTTGTCAACATTTATCAAAAACTCTGCATCCTTTCCCTGCCCACCTAAAAGTGTCCCTAGATTGTATGAGCTCTCATAAGATTTTGATAATGAAAAAGGCTCTTCTAGATCAAGATAAGCTTTAACATATTTTGCACCTTCAGTGCCCTGATTTGCTAGATTTACTTTTATCTTCACATTTTCATTTCCAGGCCTTATAGTTTCTGGAGCAGAAGAGAAATTAACTACCATTAATTCTGTTCTTCCACTCACTCGAAGACCAAACTGGATTGTATATGGTCTTGGATAGGGAGTTGTTCCATCATAGAAGTAAAGTACAAGAGTCATTGGATAATTTCCGGCTGTTATTTTTTCGTTTGCTCTGAGCTTGAACGAAAGCAAATGTTCTGTACCCGCTTCAAAATCTCCTATATAAATGGAATCAGAAGTATTCTCAGGCATAAAAGGAACTATTGTGCCTGCAGGTGGAACAGTCAAACTCGCTTTCACGGTATAGGCTTTCATTGAGCCTTCATTAGAAAGCAAAATTTCTAGATCAAAGGCCTCTCCAGGTTCTACTCTTAAGGGATTTGTTTTTACCTCATTTATAACAAATTCATACTGGCTTCTGCCGATTTTGTATCCTACTGGCCCTTTGATTATTACATTGACCCCAACTTTTGAAACGTCAATTAGATTTATGGTTATATCATTTGCTTTGAGTGATTCCCCTTCAGATATATAAACACCCAAAGGACTAACAGGAGCTGTTCCTTCTAGGACCATAAACGAGGCTATAGTGTTCTTATAGTCTGTAAGTGCCACAGCATAGGGCCCAACAAAAATAAATTCGTTATCATAAAGGTAACCCGAATAAATTACAGCATCTGTACCTGCATTAGCGCTTGGCGCAAAAACACTAATTAAAAAAACTCCGATTAAAAATATACTAATTTTTTTCATTATAAACCTCCATTTTTTTCTTGATTAAATATTTTGTATCTTGAAATACTTTTTCTTGGACTATCAAAAAGGGTGGTAAAAACAAAAGTGTAATCCCCGCACAGCTGAATACTCCGACAAAGAGTAATATCCCTACAACATCTAAAGAGCTAAGAGTAGCACTAAGAATAGCAATAAAACCAAGTCCGGCCACAACTGAAGAGAGTATTACTGGTTCAACAATACCCTCAAATGTATTTGTCATTCTTTCAACTAGCCCAGAACTTTTCACATGCCTAAATCTATTTATTGTCTGAATAGCAAAATCGTCCCCAATTCCTGCTGTCATCGATATAATTCCAATAAGGCCCGAATCTATGGTTATACCCATAAAACCTGCTATACCCATCATCCAAGTGATGCCAAGTGCGACTAATATGATAGGTACGAGGCCATAGCGAATTGACCTCAAACTCAGCATTACACAGGCAAGGATTCCAACTAGCCCTATTAGTGAGAGTTTTGACATCTCTGGCATAACAAGGTCAGTTAATTCTCTAATCATTACCAATGTTCCGCCTAAACGAACCTGAAGGGGTGTCATAGTTAATACACTTTTAACATCATCATAAACTTGCAACTGATCAGCACCCTTAGAAACGTCCAATCTTAGAATAAGATACCCTAGACTATCCGAGACTTCAAGCCTTTTCTTCAAATCTTCTTTTGGGAGATATATATCTTCAAGGTCTAAATTGAAAGAAGAACCTTCTATACCATAAACATTAATCAACTGATTATTTAATAGATATGTCTCTTTTAGTACATTTGAAGAGAGTACATTTTCTGAGTTTATTAGAACTAACATTGAGTCATATCTTTGAAATTTATCTTTTAATGTGTTGAACGCCAACATTACTTCGCTATTTACTGGCAATGTGCTCTCTTCTGTTTCTTCTACTACTTTGATATAACTCACACCAGATGCGATCAGTAGTGTTAGAACAATTCCTACTAGTAAGAATGATTTTGGTTTTTTTGCCTGTAAATCAGAAAATCTAGTAATTTTATTACCTAATTTTTTATTTTTTATTTCAATTCCACCAACATTCCATTCCTTTAAAGCCATTAGGCATGGTAAAAAGAAAAAAGCCCCGATTAAACAGTTAAGTATGCCTAATGAAAGGATTTGACCTAGATGAATCATTGAAGGCATAGAAGAAAAGGTCAAAGCGACAAATCCTGCAATAGTAGTTGTACTTGATTCAAAAGTACCTTTTCCAACATCAGCAATCATTGCAACTACCCTTTTCTCATTCGATACTCTCTTTTTTGCTTCATCTCTGTACCTAGACATCATAAAGATTCCATATTCAGTTCCAAGACCGATAATAATAGCTCCAAAAGATCCTGTGACCACACCTATTGGGACTCCCAACATTGATAGCTGTCCTGTAGTCCAAATAATACCTATAATTGTGGGGGCAATAACAAAAAATGATTTTAAATTAAAAACAGCAGTTAGAAGTATAAATATAGTAAGCAATGCAAGAAGGGTAGTTTTTATTATATCTTGTTGCAAAATCTCTACCATAGATTTTAATAGAATTGGGGTCCCAGTAATCTTATAATTTAGGCCATAAAGATTTTCTTTTTCTACTTCTTCCTCAACTATTTTAACTATCGACTTAATGCTTGCTTGATCATAGACAAAGCTTGTGGTCCTGACAAAAACAATCGCTGTAGAATGATCACTTGAGATTAATTGGGGGATAGTTTCTGCAACATCTTTCAAAGAGGTTTCATTATCGGGTATTTCTCCAAATATAGAGTAATATACCTTTCCAGGACCTATAGTATCCAATATTTCTGGACGAGATTTTAATCTCTGCTCCAACCTATATATACTTTCCAATGATTGTTTGTTTCTTATATCTGAAACTTCATCAAGATTAGTTTCTAAAAGAATAATTATGGCTTCTTCTGCACCAAACTCATTTGTGATTAGCTGTTGAGTCTTTACAACATCAAAATTTTGTGGAATTTCGTTCATTAAATTAGATTCAATATTAAGATTAAGTGACTGGGCAGCGAAAAATACAGTTAGAACTAACATTACAATTACGATGAGTTTAGAATATCTGTATTGAGTTACTGCCCATTTTTCAAAAGTAATTTTTTTTAATTGTTTCATATAATTGACCTAATTTTCATTTATCTTAATATCCAATTTATGGGAAACATCTTAATTTGTTAAAGGAAATATGGCACCGCATTTTGGGCAACGTACCTTCTCAACTGAACTCTCAGCTTCTAAATTCGCTAATCTGCATTTAGGGCAGTTAATATTTCAACGATTTTATTGTCATTGAATATGAAAATAGATACTCCTTTAAGTTCAATCTTATCCCCGGCTTTTAGTCCATTTGGCAAATCAGATGCCAATATGCCATGATAATTAATGTCAACTTTTACCTGATTACCAGTAAATTCCATGTTGATGATCTTTTGTTCTCTTTCCTTAAACAGATGCTTGCTCTTTATCGCCTGATCTTTAAAGTTTTCAATGCCATTGATTTCCATGTCAATATTATTATTTGTAATATTTTGAAATTTTATGTCTCTGTCTACATCTAAGATCATCCTATCAATATCAAATTTATTGTAAGCATCGATATAGTTCTCCATAATTTTACAATATGTTTCATTCATGGCATCACATTGTTTATATTTAAACCCGAGTAGCTCAACCATTTTATCACCTTCCTATACTATAAGTTAGTACTACTTACTTATTAAGTTAGTACCACTTACTTATAAAGATTTCGGTACTAGATTTATATACCAATTTTCATACTTTGAAGTGAATTGAATGGGTACTACTATGAAGAATTGGAACCGTGATAAAGAGCAAAAAAAGAAAGCTTTGCTTGATGCTACTAAGGATTTATTAGAGAAGAATGTCTACTACGACATCACTACAAAAGAAATCGCAAAAAAGGCAGGGGTAAGCATAGCTCTACTCTACAAATACTACCCCGATGGCAAGATTTCATTAATCAAGGGTCTTGCAGATGAAGAAGCCAAAATAATGCTGCAAGAGTACCCCATAGAAACAGGGCAGATGAAGCTCCCTGAGGATATTGAGGATATACGAGAATTTATCTATAAAAACACTCTTTTTTCAATAGATATCCACAGAAGAAATAGAAATCTTAATCTTGCTCTAGAAATGATATATCTAGCAAATCCAGAGGGCGGACCATACGCCCTAGATAAATATGAAATGTATAACGATGAAGTTGCAAACTTATTTGTAAAGCTCGTCGCCAATCATATATCTGGAATTAACATTGATACATCCTTTTCAAAATTTATAGTCCAACTTGTTGACGCAACTATCCATAGACATGTCAGTCTTTTTGCTGTTACAGATACTGATGAATCTTTGGCCAATATGCTGACGGATATGATAATCGATCTAATCTCTGTATATAAAAGTGATAGCCCTAATATTGTACTTTAAGTAAGGGTATATGAGATAAGAATAATAATAAAAATAAAGATATAATAATTATTTATTAAGTACTTCTTCGGCCTCAGAAATAACAGAAAGGACCATGGCCCTAATGTAGGGATTAATTATTTAGTTGTTGGAATCAATAAAAGTGTCCTTTATCCATTTTCCTATTTCATCCCTAAGTTTTCTGTATGAAGCCATTATATCTTCTTCATTTCCTTTGAAAATAGAAGGATCCTCAAAATTCATATGAATGTATTCCTTTCCTCCTGGAAAAAATGGGCATCCTACTGAGGAGTCACAAAGCATTACCACATATTCAAATTCTTTATCCAGAAAATCTTCAATTCCTTTTGATTTGTATTTGGAAATATCAATTCCAATTTCCTTCATTATTTCAATTGAAATTGGATTAATCTCGGTAGGTTGCATACCTGCACTGTATGCTTCATAGTTATCTGAATAAAGATTATTTACAAATCCTTCGGCAATCTGAGACCTATTTGCATTGTGGGTGCATATGAATAATATTCTTTTTTTCATATAGCTACTTAGTCCCAAAAATATTTAAAGATTTTTATCAAAGATAGAAAAAAGCTTAAACACAACAGAATTTAGATAAGAGATGGCTAGATTCAGAAGATACAAAAGAATTTTTAAAATTTCATGTAATTCATTTGAAAAATTAGATATGGGATTTAATGATTTGGAGATTCATAGAACTTAAAGAATTAGATCCTCTTATGGCAATTGCTTTAGAAGAAGTGGGTCTTGAATATGTGCAAAGAACAAATAATCCTATAATTAGATTCTGGCGATGGAACAAAAAAGCTGTATCTATAGGTCGTTTTCAGACTCTTCAAGATGAAGTTAACATTGATAAATGCAATACAGAAAAAATACTTATGCTACGTAGACTATCTGGTGGTGGGGCAGTATTTAATTCGCCAGGAGAAATTGTATACAGCGTCATTGCACCATATACTGTAATTCCAAAAGATATCGGAATATCATACACTCATATTTTTTCTTGGATTATAGAGGGGTTAAAAGATATTGGAATCAACTCATATATTGAATCTCAAAGCAATATTAACGTAAATGGAAAAAAAATATCGGGTAACTGTAAATTAAATAAGATTGATGTTTCGATGCAACATGGAACAATTCTATACGAGGTCGATGAAAGCGATATTTTCTCATATTTAACAGTTCATACAACAGGCGCTAGTGGGGGCACAAAATCTATTTACAGACCAATAACCTGCATAAAAAATCACAAAGATATCTCATATTTTGATGCATATACTAAAATAAAAAATGCCTTTCTAAATGATAAGAAATTTGAAGTTAGTAATTGGACCCCAGATGAAATGAAGATGGCAGAAGAATTAATTGAAAAAAAATATAAAAAGAATGAATGGACCTTTACTCAAGGATAATCATCCAAGGATTCTCAAGATACTGAGTCAAAGTATTAATAAATCTTGCAACTTCTGCTCCGTCAAGAATTCTATGGTCAAAAGAAACAGTTAAACCCATTACCCTTCTTGCAACTATTTGTCCATCAATAACTCTCGGCAATTCTTTAATTTTTCCTATTCCTAAAATAGCAGCTTCTGGTGGATTTATAATAGGCATGCCATACATACCTCCTATTGACCCATAGTTTGTTATAGAGAAAGTGCTTCCTTTGAGATCAGCAAGATCTATTGTACCTTCTCTTGCTTTTTCAGAAAGCTCAACAATTTCTTTTTGTATTTGCATCAAGTTCTTATCTTCACATTTTTTGATGACTAATACCTTAAGTCCGTCATTTGTATCAACAGCAACTCCTATACTGTAGTATTTCTTTAGGATTATGTCTTTATTCTCTAAATCAAGTTCGGAGTTTATCAAAGGATGTTTTTTAAGAGCATGCGTCAACGCCCTTATTATGAATGGCAGAAATGTTAGTTTTATCCCCCTTTCTTGCATTTTTTCATTCATGCCTTTCCTTAGATTCCATAACTCTGTTACGTCTGCTTCATCCATTGCTACTGCATGTGGCGCTGTGTACAGAGATTCAGATAGCCTATTAGCAATTACTTCTCTTACACCTCCAAAAGGAATATGCTCAATATGTCCGTAAAAATCATAATTAAGTTTAACTTTAATCTTTGATTCAGATTTAACTGAATTAAGTATGTCTTGCTCGGTAATTCTCCCGTTTTCTCCTGTTGGGACAACAAGAGACAAATCAACTCCCTTTTCTGTTGCTAGTTTTCTAATCCAAGGTGGAGCTTGTATTTTAATTCCAGTTTGAGTAGGGATAGCTTCTTCTGATTTAGTTGCTTTCTTTTCTTCTTTGAAACTTGATGGCTTTTTATCTGATTCAGGAACTTTTTCTCCTTCTTCACCAATAACAATCATCGATTCTCCAACTTTAACTATATTTCCTTCAGATATGTTTACCTTTAGTATCTTACCTGCTACAGGAGAAGGGATTTCAACTACTGCTTTATCAGTTTCAATGTTTCCCAGTATTTGATCTTCTTTTACATAATCTCCTTCTTTTACAAGCCATTTTTTTACAGTTCCGTCTTTAATGCCTTCTCCGACATCTGGGAATTTGAATTCTGTTACCATTTTAAGACCTGCCTGGAAGCTTTTATAATTCTATCAAGGTCTGGCATTGCCCACTCTTCCATTTTATAATACGGGAAAGGCACGTCAAAACCTGTAACTCTAAAAGCAGGCGCTTTTAGATTTAACATTTCATTATCGTTTATTCTTGAAATAATTTCTGATGCAAATCCTAATGTTCGAGGAGCTTCTTGCACAACTACGATTCTTCCAGTTTTCTCAACAGATTTATGAACTGTATGGTAGTCATATGGTGAGATAGATCTTATATCAATAACTTCTGCCTTTATTCCTTTTTCAAGCATTAACTCTCTTGCCTTAAGGATCTTTGGAATCATAGAACCCCATCCGACTAATGTTAAATCATCTCCTTCTACTAACACTTTGGCTTTGCCTATCTCTTCTATATATGCTTCCTCCGGAACTTCTTCTTTGAAGCCCCTATAGATTCTTTTTGGCTCTAAAAATACAACTGGATCTGGATCTCTTATTGAAGAAATCAAAAGCCCTTTTGCATCGTAGGGATTTGAAGGGATTACTACTTTTAGACCTGGAATATGCGCAAGAATACTTTCAAAACTCTCAGCATGGTGCTCTAAGGCTCGAACCCCCCCACCATATGGAGCTCTTACAACTAAAGGAACTGTGTATCTTCCCCATGTTCTATTTCTAATTCTTGATGCATGAGACGAAAGTTGATCTAGACAAGACCACAAAAACCCCATAAATTGAATTTCTGCAATCGGTTTAAATCCATAAAGCGCAAGACCTATCGCAAATCCTATTATTCCTGATTCAGCTAAAGGGCTATCTATTACTCTATCTTCCCCAAATTCTTGGATTAATTCATCAGTTACTCTGAAGACTCCTCCGTCCTTACCTACGTCTTCTCCGATAATCAATACTTTGTCATCGCTTTTCATTTCATTGTGCAAAGCATTGTTAATTGCTTCGACCATGTTCATTTGACTTATGGGAATCCCCCCTCAATTTTCTCAGAATTTTCTTCAATCTCCTTGGTAGCTAGCATTTTTTTTAGATAATCAAGTTGTTCGGTCAAAGAGGGATTCATCTCTGAATACATATAACTAAACAGGTCTTCAGGCTTTAATTCTTCGATATTTTCGGCTTTTTCAATAGCTTTTTTTATCATATCTTCAGCTTTAGTTTCTAGTTCTTTTTGCCATTCCTTTGACCATATACCTAAAGATTCAAGATATATCCTAAATCTAGTTATCGGATCTCTTTGTTCCCATTCTTTAAGTTCTTCATCTGTTCTATATCTTGTTGGATCGTCTGCTGTTGTATGCATTCTTAGTCTGTAAGTATATGCTTCTATAAGTGTAGGCCCGTTCCCACTTTTTGCCCTTTCGAGAGCTTCTTTTGTAGCAAGGTACATGGCTAAAACATCGTTTCCATCTACAAGTATTCCCGGGAATCCATATGCAATAGCTTTTTGTGCAATAGTTTTTGATGCAGTCTGTTTCTTTCTTGGAACACTTATTGCCCATTGATTATTCTGGCAGATGAATACATTTGGGGTATTGAATATCCCTGCAAAATTCAATCCTTCACTGAAATCTCCTTTTGATGTAGCTCCATCGCCAAAAAAACATACTACTGCATTTTTTTTATTAGACAATTTCATCCCATACGCAGCACCTACGGCTTGAGGAATCTGTGTACTCACTGGTACATACATAGGTAAATTTCTAACATTCTCAGGGATTATATTACCCCTCACATCTCCCATGAAGTAAAGAAACATCTTCTCTAGGGGTATTCCTCTTAATAAATAAGTTCCAAGTTCTCGAAAAGCTGGAAATATCCAATCTTCTTTGTCTGTTGCTAAGCCACTGCCAACTTGTGTTGCTTCCTGTCCTGTTGTTGGGGGAAATGTGCCAATTCTACCCTGTCGTTGAAGTTTCAAAGCTTTGTCGTCTGCCATTCTCGCGTATACCATCCACCAGTACATCTCTTTCAAAAGTTTTTCATCTAAATTTGGATCTAATCCTACAAGCTTCCCATTACTATCTATTATTTGAAACATTTTTTCTTTTAAGTGATTATTATCTTCAATTATAATTCAAGCACCTCTCAATCTTTTATATTATTATTATTTTTCACCCTTAGCCCATTTTTTAATTGCATCGTAATCATTTAAGCCACAGAGAAAACTTTCATTTTTTTTATTAAATAAAAAAGGCACTCCCATGCACCTTGATTTTGCATATTTCATCATTATAGATTGATTTATTGCATTGTGCCATACCTCAAATCGTGTTACTTCAATTCCTTCCTCTTCTTGCAATCTTTGTAAATGTTTTTCTATTTCCTTACAGGTCGGGCACTCCGCACCATAAAATTCCATTAAATCTGATTCCAAAGTAATTTACACACCCCCGGCAAACAACATAATAGAGGACATTTGATATTAAATAGTTTTTGTATAATTAAGAATAGAATGATGCATATGATATGTCGAAATAAGTTATATTTAAATAATAAATTATCTAAATTATTTTAGCTGAAAAAATGTCAAACAATGATTATTACCATAAGACACCTGAAGAAATATTTTCTGAATTATCCACTTCTCAAGAAAAAGGTTTAAGTCCAAAAGAAGTTAAGAAACGATTAACCCAATATGGGAACAACGAACTGGAAGCAAAGATTAAAATTCCTTTGTGGTTATTACTTTTATCTCAGTTCAGAGAATTATTCGTATTAATCTTAATCGTTGGGGGGCTACTCTCAATTTTGATTGGTAGTTATAAAAATGGAATAATCATCTTTATTATAGTTATTGTAAACGCAATAATAGGATTTATCCAGGAATATAAGGCAAATAAAATAATAGAAAAATTGAAGAGCTTTGTTAAATCCCGTGCAAAAGTTATCCGTGATGGAGTTTTGGTGGAAGTTTCTCAAGTGGAACTTGTACCGGGAGATATTATCAAATTAGAAGAAGGAGATAAAGTTCCGGCAGACATAAGGATTATCCAATGCTCTGATTTCAACACAAATGAATTCGCGCTGACGGGTGAATCTCTTCCTCAAACAAAGAATGATGAGCTCATCATAGATGAAGTAGGAATTGCCGATAGAAAAAATATGGCCTATTCAGGTACTACTGTAGCGTCAGGGAACGCAATAGGCGTTATCGTTGCAACAGGAATGAAAACTGAAACAGGAAAAATTGCAAGTTTAACTGAAGAAACTAGCGTTGTTCAAACTCCTTTACAGAAAGAACTTCGGATACTGGCACGAGAATTGACTATTATTGCTATCGTCATTTCTATTGGTCTTTTCATTTTGGGATTATTGCAGGAATTCTCCATTTATATAAGCTTGGTATATGCACTAGGCGTTGCAATGTCAGTTGTACCACAGGCCTTGCCTGCCCAAGTAACAGTAGCGCTGTCAAATGGCAGCAACTATCTTGCAAATAGAAAAGTAGTGGTAAAATCTTTGCCCGCAGTAGAAACACTTGGTTCAACGACGGTCATCTGTACCGATAAAACAGGCACGCTTACAAAAAATGAAATGACGGTAAGGTCGATCTGGTTCAATGGTAAGGAATATAAGATGTCTGGCCTTGGTTACCAACCAGAAGGAGGAATTTTAGATGATGAAGGCAACTCCCCTGCTAAAGAAGATATAGAAGGGATAAAAAAAATCCTTAGAGCAGGATCTGCAGCTTCTAATGCAGAGATACATCCACCTGACAAAGAACACAATGAATGGTATCCTATTGGTGATCCAACTGAAGCTGCACTTATTACTGCAGCAACTAAAACAGGTATTGATTGCAAGGATTATGATAAAGCATTTCCTGAAATACAAGAATTTTCTTTTACTTCAGAAAGAAAGAGGATGGGATCTATAAGAAAAGAAGAATCAGGTCATGTATTGTATGTTAAAGGATCAGTTGGAAGTATTCTCTCTATAAGTAAATACATCCACCTCGATGGTAATGACATACCATTGACAGAAGAACACATTTCCAACATAAAAAAGGTAAATGAACTTTACGCTGAGAATTCAATGAGAGTTCTAGCTGTAGGCTACAAGTCATTAGAGTATAAAGGAGAATGCCTAGCTGAAGAAGCCGAAAAAGACGTTACTTTTCTGGGACTTGTATCAATGATGGATCCACCAAAAGAAGGGGTCAAACAAGCAATATCTGATGCAAAAAAAGCCCATATAAAAATCTTTATTTTAACAGGAGACCATGCGCTTACTGCTGAGGCTATAGGAAAAGAGATAGGTCTTTCTGAAGACGATGAAACCCCGATTATAACTGGAAAAGAATTGAAAGAATTGAACGATAAAAAATTAATTGAGTTTATTAAAGGGAAGTGGTCAATTATTTTTTCAAGAGTAGATCCAGAAGATAAAGTTAGAGTTGTCAAAATATTAGAAAATTTAGGAGAAATTGTTGCTGTTACAGGAGACGGGGTTAATGATGCGCCCGCACTAAAGAGAGCGCATATAGGGGTTGCAATGGGTCTAAAAGGCACTGAAGTCACTAAAGAGGCGTCAGATGTTGTATTACTTGACGATAACTTTGCCACATTAGTTGATGCGATAAAAGGAGGCCGAACTATTTACAATAATCTAAGAAAAACATTTTTCGCAACTATGACTACAAACGGTGGCCAATTGGCATTAGTTTTACTAGGTCTTTTAGCAGCCGCTCTTTGGGATTATCCAATACCAATACTTGCTGTGCAAATACTTGCAATAGATCTTCTTGGGGAGATAATGCCTCTGGCCTTTCTTACTTTTGACCCTGCAGATCCAGATATTATGACTAAACCCCCCCGAGATCCTAATAAGCCTATATTCCATAAAAGGTCCGGCATGGAAGTTATATTCTTGGGAGTCTTGATAGGGGCCTTAGCTTTTATGAATTTCTTTTTATTTATGAACAGAGAAGGAGTTATACTAACAATGGAGAATCTTGGTAGTATTTTCTACTTTAAAGCAAGTACAATAAGTTACTGTATCATTGTTTATTGTCAGTTTGTTAACATATTAGAAAGAAGATATTGGTATACATCTATTTTTAATAGGAACTTCTTTTCCAATAAGTTATTGTTAGGTTCAATAGCTGCTTCAATGGGTTTAGTACTCACAGCGATATATGTTCCTGTGATTAGTAATTTATTATCTTTTGAAAGTATAACTATATTAGATTGGATTTATGTCTTCATTTCTGCTGGGATATACCTAATCGTATTTGAATTGTTAAAGTTTGTAAAAAGATTAGAATTTAAACGAAAAAAGTTAGGTAATAATTAGAAAAATAAAAATAAATTTTCTACGTTAAGAAAATGCTACAAGTGTTACTCCCATTGACCTTTCAACTTCTTTTAACTTGACAACATCTCTATCAGGGATTTTAGCATAGGCAGGAGGCTTTTCGTATGCCAATAGTATTACCCCAATTTCATTCTCCAATGTTTTTATCTTGTCGAGAGTTTTAGAATCAATTTTAGCATAATCGGGACAGAATTTCATATTTTCACCCAATAATATTATACTAGATACTATAAATCTTTTTTGATGGATGGCTTGGCCAGCCGTTTTAAGTATTATATTTTTCTCTCAAGCCAACCAATTCTTACATCTTCAATTGGGTCAAACTCGGGAATATAAGGTTTGATGTCTAAAACAGGCGTTCCTTCAATCATGTCTATACCTCTTATTGATAATATCCTGTCTTCTATTTTCAATAACTCAACAAGAGATAATCCAATAAAGTTTGGCCTGTGAGGGGATCTTGTGGCAAATACGCCCCTTAAGTGGTCATCAAGATAAGGTTTAACAATAAGGTGAGAATATTCTGATTTATGAAAATAAAAAAGCACCAATATATGAGAAAATCCATCAAGATCTTTTAAACCGTCTCTGTATTCTGGAAATATTTCGATAGTTCCATTATGATCCTTTCCATCTGTTGGATATTTTGGTACTCCAACAGGCTCTTTAAAAGGAGAATGAACCATTCCTATGGGTTTTAATATTATTTCTTCCATACATTGCTTTTTCAGAAGAGATATATATTTATTTTCTCCACAGGAATCATTTATGTAACTATTAAATTAAAAGAAGAATGTTTTTAAAAAAAGAATTACATTAACATTTATGAAAGCCATAATAAAACTAGATAAAGAAAATATAGAGCGCGTATATGAAATATATTCCTGGAAAACAGATGTTAGTAGTCTTCAGTTTGTTATTTCAGAAAAAGATGCAAAGGATGGGGTATCGGGAGTTATAACAATAATTATGGAAGGAAATGACATGGATCTTTTCAAAAGGCTCATGTATGGGCCCCGAAAAATGGGATTCTATGGAGAACTTGACAGACTATTAGAATCATCCGAGGATTAACTTTCCTGTATTCTCTTATTTATATAATAAAAATTATTATCTAGTTATTTGATCGATAAAAGGGTCTTTGGACCATTAATTTTATTTTCCCATAGTTAGAAATGAATTCAATATGGCATTATTTCCTTTGAAAAATTATGGCCCCAAAAATATTTAAAGATATTTATTTTTGACCTTCTAACGGTGCTCTTATGACATTAAACGTTGAGAAAACTCTAAAGAAGATAGAGGAGTTCTATGGAGAGGTTCCTTTTATTCTAAAAGAGATATCAAAAGACGAAAAAGATTTCATTACTTCAGTACAAAAACTTTTTTATCTTATGGGATCAAACAAGGTTTTCTCGTCAAAAGAAACTGAACTCTTTGCAATAGCCGGTGCTGTTGGGCATAATGGCAACCATTGCCTTGCATTTCATATTAAACAAGCTCTAAATTTTGGAGCAAGTGAAGAAGAGATATTTCAAGTCATTTTAATAGCTTCCTTAATGGGTGAATCTTCAGCACTTGCAATGGGGCTTAGAAAATTAAAGGAGATAGAAAATGAAAGATGAATTACTAAGAAAGATTAAGGAAAAATATGGAGAAATTCCGTTCATTACGCAAGAGATATCAAGAGACGAAGAATACTTTGTTCCAAGAACAAAAAGAGTCATTCATCTTATGGGCGGAAGCGCATTGGATACAAAGACTGCAGAACTAGTTGCTGTGGCTGCTGCTACTGCATTAAAGACTCCGTTTTGTCTTGATGTTCATATAAGAAATGCAATAAGTGCCGGTGCAACAGTTGATGAATTATTCAATGTTATCGAAATAAGTGCCCTGATCTCTGAATCCTCTGCTCTCGGTATGTCTTTAAGAGAATACAGGAAAGTCATTGATAAAATGGAAGATTAAATCCCTCTTTCTTTCTTAAATGATTTTAGGATATCTGTTAAATCAGGTTTTCCGACTTCTTCTATAGAATACTTCACCCTTACCAGTGGTTTATTTAGTTTCATGAGCTTACCTATGTCTATAGGAGTTCCAACGATTACAGTATCACAAGGAACATTGTTTATTGTTGTTTCAAGCTCTTCTACCTGCTCTCTGCTGTATCCCATTGCAGGCAATACTTTTCCAAGTTGTTTAAAATTGTCAAATATTTCTTTTATTGTACTTACTGCCCAAGGTCGTGGGTCTACTATTTCTTGAGAATTAAATTTATTTGCAGCGACTGTTCCAGCACCAAAACTCATATTTCCATGAGTGAGTGTAGGTCCATCTTCAACAACAAGAACTTTTTTACCATCTATTAGTTTTGGATCTTCAACAAAAACTGGAGAATTTGCTTCGATTATCGTTGCAGTGGGATTAATTTTTTGAATATTTCTCTTTATAGTTTCTACTTGATCACGTGTGGCAGAATCAACTTTGTTAATAATAATTACATCGGCCATCATTGCATTCGCCTCCCCAGGATGGTATGTAAGTTCTTGACCAGCCCTCAATGGATCAGCAATAACAATGTGCAAATCAGGTTTGAAGAATGGAAGATCATTGTTTCCTCCATCCCATAGAATAACATCTGCCTCTTTTTCAGCTTCCCTCAATATTCTTTCATAATCAACACCAGCAAATACAACTGTACCATTTTCAATATGGGGCTCATACTCTTCTCGCTCTTCAATCGTACAATCTGCTTTATCTAAATCATCATATGTTTCAAATCTTTGAACTGCACTTTTTAAGAGATTCCCATAAGGCATTGGGTGCCTGGCAACAACAACTTTCAATCCCATACTTTTCAATATGTCCCTAATCTTTCTTGTTGTTGGACTCTTGCCGCTTCCAGTCCTTACTGCACATATGCTTATGACTGGTTTTTTTGATATTAGCATTACAGACTTTGGACCAAGAATAGAAAAATCTGCACAACTTGAAAGAACAACAGATGCCTTGTCCATCACATAATTGTGGGAGATATCACTGTAAGAAAGAAATACTTTATCCACGTTATATCTTTTAATCAATTCTCTCAATCGACTCTCAGAATATATTGGTATTCCATTTGGATATAAAGAACCAGCAAGCTCTTTTGGATAAACACGATCCTCTATATCTGGTATTTGTGTTGCAGTAAAGCAAACAACTTCATATTTTGGATTATCTCTAAAATAAGTATTAAAGTCATGAAAATCTCTACCGGCTGCGCCCATAATAATTACTTTTTTCTTCATTTTATCTCCTCTTTTTTATACGCTAAACTATATAAAAAGATGTCTATTTAATTTGTTAATGGCATTGCCGGAAATAAAAAATATAAAATATTTTCTTATCCCCATAGTTCTTATAGTTATACTTGCAGTATGTGAAACTTATCCACTTTACGGCAGATTTCCTTATCCTCTTTCATGGGATATATGGTACCACATGCGGATAGTAGAAAACTTTTCTAATGGATATTTTACTTTTGATCCAGTATCTTTTGGCCCAGAAGGAAGAATCCACACTTACCCTCCTCTTTTCCATATTCTCTTATGGGGATTATATAAAATATTAAATTTTGGAGGGCTCTCCATTATGGATGTTGCAAGGATAATGCCAGCCATATTGTTCCCATTATCAGCGATTTCAACATTTCTACTAATAAACAAATTTTATGGAAAAGGGGTAGGGCTCCTATCATCATTTTTTGTACTCGTCATACCTGTATCCCTTGATAGAGGGATAATCGCCTCACCACAATCGCTTGCCTTGGCATTAATCCCTTTAAGTTTTCTTACATACCTCTTAGGGCTAAAAGAGAGGAAATACCTATACGCTTCAGGATTTTTATCGTCGGCCGTTTTTTATACGCATGGACTTTCATTCATAGTATTTTTTCTATCAATTATTTTATTCACATTTCTTTTGTATTTACTCAAGCGAGAAATTAAACTCCAGAATTTTTTCATATTTACTCTAATAACAATTATTTTATCATTTCCTTGGATTATCCAGCTTTTAACCCATGGCGTCGCATCAAACATCCCATACGGAGGTATATTCAAGCTATCGTTTTATCCTGTAAAACTTGGATACATAACAATGGCCTTAGCTTTACCTGGTGCAATATTCCTAATACTCCGAAAAAGGGAAGAAGACCTGATGTTATTTTCATGGGGCGCAGTGGCTTTTTTACTTTCAAGAAATTACATAACAAGCCTAGACCTTCTCCCATTCAGATTCATAGAATTTTTGGCTTATCCTATTGCTTTTTATGCTTCTTTTGCCATATTTGAATTTGTCAAAGATAAAAGAAAGGAAGCTGTTCTTGCAACGATTATTGGCATTATGATTATCTCTTCTTTCCCTGCCGCAGAATACGTTTCAAAAGTCAAGCCCATGTTAGGGGGCGAGGAATATTCGGCCTTTTCTTATCTAAATGAAAATTCAATTCAAGATAATTTCACAGTTGCTTCTTCTTGGTTTAATTCGCCGATTCTTGGAAAAGTTTCAGAGTTGAAAACAGTTGAGGGGGGATACTCTTCTGGGAGTTGGGATTATGTCAAAAGAAGCCAAGATATAAAAGCCTTTTATTCAGGAAATTATTCGGCCATAGATACATATAAAATAAAATATGCCTATCTTGGACCAAGAGAGGGTGTAGAGTTCAAAAATAGTGAAAACTATTTAAATGCTTCCTCAATTGATAAGTTATACAGCACAGGTAAAACCTCTCTGTACATATTCTGGGGTGTTAATTATAAATAAAGTTTTAACATACTCTACTCTGGCCATACTTATAATCTCAATATTCTCTGTAGGTTGTACTACTCAAAAAACAGATTTAGACGAATTTGAAGCCAAACTTACAATAGATGAGTTCGAGAAAGCAAAGGGTATTGTTGGAGAGGCCTATATAAACCTGAAGATTAACGAGGGAAAAATTAAGAGGATCGAGGATATTTATTATGTTGATCTTGCATTTAAAGGTTCGAGAAGATATTTTGATTTCAATATGTTAATTATTGATCCCTTGACAGAGAGGGACCTTGTATCTGACCTAAAAACACCTGAAAATCTTGATTATTGCAGAAATTATCTAAAATATAGAGGGTTCCCTGAAGATCAAAATATTGTAATATTAAACAATCTTATTTCCAAAGATAGTTTTTCAAAAACAACTCTAAATGAAATAATTCTAAGCGTTATAACTACGCAGGCCCAATCAAAAGAGAGACTAGAATTGTACAACAGTTACTTGAAAAAACTACCTCCTACAGTTTCAGACTTCATGCAAATCAAATTCCCACAGCCCTCTACTGATGCCATCAATCTAGCTGATTTGTTTTTAAAAATATTTGATAAAAATAAATTTTTAGTCGACAATGTTGCACAATCTGATTTTGAATATAACATGACTAACACCAATATAACACTCATTATGCAGAATCCATTTGAAAAATCCTTCTATATTGATGAGGGGAAAGATGGTGTGATAGACAAGTGGAGTCGATACATCTCAGGTAGTTTAAGTGAAGAATATTGGAATTTCGATAAACAAAATGGATTTGAAGCAAAAAAAATATACAATTATGATGCACAAGTATGGAGAAACTTCTCTAATTTTGAGAAGGAGTACAGAAATACTGGAGAGTATCCCATTACCACTGACTTTTACAAAGAGTGCGTTCTTTATGATTATAAAAAAGATGGAGAATATGATATAATTATAGGAATTATTATTGGCCCCTACGTTTACAAGCATTATGGAGCAGATAAATACTATCCGTTTGAAGCTGTAATCGACTTTTATGGAGATAAAACTAATATCTCAGATATAAACTTCCTTTATGACCAGTTTGGCATTAGGAATAAGGGATGGATATATATTGACCCTGATTTACCTTTAACTGAAGCAACTGAGTCTAAAATCGAAGAAAAGGGAAAGATACTAGATGATGTTGTAAGATTACTTATGGATCAAAAAATTTTAGTTCCTACAATTCCAGAAGATAGGCCCAACGCACCTGCAATAGATATAAATTAAGATAGATAATCTTCCAATTCCGGATATTTAACTCCAGTTAAAACAATAACAACCTTCAAGATGTCTGGTGAGTTATCGGTGAGCGAAACGCCCCATATTATCTCAGCATTTTTATGTATCCTTTCTTCTATGTGTCCAGTTACATTTGTGGACTCTTTTAGAGCCAGATCTTTGCTCCCTATGATATTAATAAGTGCACCTTTGACATCATCTAATTCTAAATCAAACTTTGATTTCAATGCCCGTTCGTAAGAATTTATAGTCTTTTTATCCCCTTTCCCTTCTCCAACTCCAATGTAGCAAGCTCCGCCCTTATTTATTACAGTCCTAAAATCGGCAAAATCGATATTGACTAGACTTGGTAGTGCAAGGGAAAGGTACAATCCCTCGATTTTTTCCCAAAAAGGAGAATAGCCTCGAGAAAATATTGTTCGTTGTTCGTCCTCTCGTATAATAAAAGAATTTGAATATAACTTCAATTCTGAAAACTTCGCTTTTGAATTCTCCTTACCATCGCTCAATATGTCATCTGCCATTATCACAGGTATGGGGATTGCTTTACTATCATTTGCCAATTTTAAAAGAATTGATGCCAATTTGATATTTGTATCTGCTAGATCAGTTAAAACAAATACAATATTTGCTATACTAAAAAATCCACGGAACTCTTCCTCTATTTTTGAGACTACTTTTGATATGCCTTGAATGCTTTCAGATGAATCTATTTTATTTTTTAATGTATCATTGACAAAGAATTTCTTCTCTGTTTTTAAGAATTTTAATTGCTCCTTGTCATATCCTATCGCTAATGTTCTAAGATCTAAATTTTGGGGTTTAGTCTCTATTATCTTAAAGCTCGCATCTCCGATTCCTATGACCATCATCTTAAGCTTCTGCGAATCGCTTTCCTTCTTAGACCGTTGCATTAAAGTTTTTTTGAGAAATTTTTTTATAAGGGTTATTGTTTGTAGGTATATGGAAGAACTATATTTTATTACTGGAAATAAAGGAAAATTCAAAGAAGCTAAAGATAAACTGAGATGCCTCAATATTGAGTTAATCCAAACAAAGATGGAATATCCGGAGATTCAAGCTTCGGATCTTAAAGAAATAGCCTTATTCGGGATTAATTTTTGCAGCGAAAGGCTTAAAAGTCCCTTCTTTTTAGAAGACTCGGGACTGTTCGTAGAAGAACTAAACAGCTTTCCTGGACCGTACTCAAGGTATGTCCAAGATACAATCGGGAACGATGGTATCTTGAAACTTCTATCAGGTGTAAAGAATAGAAGTGCTTATTTCAAATCAGTAGTGGGACTATACAAAGATGGCCCCCATTTATTTGAAGGTATTTCAAGAGGCACTATCACAAATGAAATAAGAGGTTACGAGGGATTTGGATATGACCCAATATTCGCCCCTGAAGAAAACTTGAAGACATTTGGAGAGATGACTACTACGGAGAAAAACGCTTTCTCTCATAGGGGCAAAGCTCTTGAGATAATGGCAAAATACCTTGAAACTGGAGTTGAGTAAATGGCAAGAATGCATTCGAGAAAAAGAGGAAAATCCGGTTCAAAAAAACCGGCAAGAACATCGATGCCACATTGGGTTGAAAAAAGGCCAGAAGAGGTTGTTGATTTAGTATTAACTATGTCAAAAGAAGGTCATGGACCTAGCATGGTAGGAATTATATTAAGAGACCAACATGGAATTCCTGATGTAAAACTTATCGCTGGGAAGAGTATTAACGAAATATTAAAGGAAAATAATCTCCAAAGTGAATACCCAGAAGACCTTTTCAATCTTATATCTAGAGCCGTCAACTTAAGGAAGCATCTTGAGCTTAATCCAAACGATCTTCACTCAACAAGAGGATTGAATCTTATTGAGTCAAAGATTAGACGACTTGGAAAATACTATACTGAGAAGGGTAGAATTCCAAAAGATTGGAGATACCATCCAGAAAAGGCTCAGCTTATTGTAAGATAAATTTATTTTTATTCTATTTTATTAAATTTTCATTTAAATTATAATATAAATATTAATAAGAGTTATTTTTTATTCAGAAATTTTTAAAAAGAACATTTCAAGTGTTGTTATATGGATAAATATACGAAATTTCGATTGTTCCTAATTTCAATAGTTATCATATTTGGGACAATTCCCATGGTCTATTCAGATAGTACGGAAGAGTATTACATGCTTTCGTTAATAAATAATGAACGCCAGGCACAAGGACTTGAACCCCTCACAATGAATTCGTCTCTTTCCACTGCAGCAAAACTTCATAGCCAGGACATGATTAACAGAAATTTCTTTAACCACATAAATCCTGATGGATTGACACCTTCAGACAGAGCTAGAAATGCTGGGTATAGATTCATTACATTAGCAGAAAATATATGTGGAAATCCATCTATTGACGCTGGGCATTCTTCACTTATGGGGAGCCCCTCTCACAGAGTCAATATTTTAAATCCATCCTACAAAGAAGTAGGGATAGGAATAGTTGATGGTGGGCCTTATGGAAAAATGATAACTCAACTCTTTGGTACGCAATCAGGAAATAGTGTGACAACTCCAGCTATAACATCACAAGAATCTCACGGGAAACCTGATATAATAATAGAAAGAATAGATTTTTCCGGACAAGCTGAATCCTTAAAACAGATATCAATGAAAATAACATTGATCAACTCGGGGAAGAAAAATGCAGGTAATTTCGTATTTGCTGTTTTTGAGGGGTCCCCTGAAAAAGGAAATGAATTAGGCAAAATAAATATTCCCTCTCTTTATGTTGGACAAAAAATAACGGCTAATTTTTACTGGACCCCCCCTACAGAAGGAAACTATACAATTTACTTTGTTGCTGATTATAACAACGATATTGATGAAGAAAATGAAAATAATAATATGGCAACTTATCCTTTATCAGCAAAATCAACAAATTCGCAGACTACTTCTGAAGAAAAGTCAACAAACAATCAAAACAATAAACCCGATCTGTACATATCTAAAAGCGATATTTCATATAATCAAATAATCTATGAAGGTGAACCTTCATTATTATCTTTTAGAATAAGAAATATTGGAAAATCAGCAGCTTTTGTAGTGCCTGTTAAAATATACCTTAATGGTGATCTTAAAACTTCTTCGACAATAAATCAGATCTTACCATCTTCCTATATGGATTTGGCATTATATTTAACATTTTCAAATACTGGCGAAAATGTCATAGATATCAAAATTGATCCGGATAATAGTATAAGCGAAATCTCAAAATATAACAACTACTTAAATTACACCATAAAAGTGGTGCCACGAGAAAATAATTCAATTACAACCCCAGGTAGTAATCAAAATAACAGACCAGCATACCAAAATATTGATTTACTAATATATCCTTACTACATCATAATTGAAGAACAAGAAAATGGATTTTTCTTAATTAAAACTAAAATAAAAAATAAAGGAAGTGTTGGTGTAGATGACTTTTCTGTAACCATATACCAGAGGGATGCTAATAGTTCAAACAACATATTTATAGAAAGATTTTATTTATCCTTAAAGCCAGATGAAATTGTCGAAAAGAATATTACATTTATGCCCGCTACAGAAAACGGAGATATTGTGGTAGTAATTGATGAAGAGAATAAAATCAAAGAAATGGATAAAAACAATAATATTGCTACAAAGAACTTTTCCAATGTTATTAATGAATCAGATATACTCGAAATGAGAAGTGATTTGGTACTAAATACAACTCCTCAAGATGTAAATATATCTAATTTGCTCAAAATCACGATGAAATTAAAAGATATTAATTCATCAAACGCATATCTATATTACAAATATGACTATGACATAAATAGTTCCTTTTTCATTCTAAAGATGGATAATGAAGGAAATTATAGCTATTCGGCAGAAGTAGAGCCATTAGGAAAAACTAATCTATTTTATTATTTTGAAATTGACACCAGTAATAACATAATAAAATCACCTTACGGTTCACCAAATGAGCTGTATTCGACTATTATTAATTATCGGCAAAATATTCAAGAAAAAAGCAATCCAACTTTATTAGATAATGTAAAAAAGATTTTTAGATTAAGATAGAATTATTAAGGCGTATATATGCCAGAAATATTTTTAAGTGGTTTAAGAATAGAAAAAGAATAATAAAGAAAATATTTAGAAACTATTATTTTGGTCTTGAAATACCGCAAGATTCTAGCTTGCAAGCATCGAATGTTTTGTTTGCAGCCGCAACCCCATATTTCGTGGAAATTTCTGCCAAAGCTGAGTCTATAGTTTTGCGCGTTGCAGGATTGCTCTTAGCATCGCCCATTTCTTCTCTTATAATTTCCAGGAGATCTAAATAAGTTTTTTCTGTTCCCATTATCTTCAACTCCAGTAATTATGCCACATAATACATAATCACATATTATGATATGTTGTTTAATATATAAACTTTTCGTTGATTGTATAAAAAATATTAATCAATATCGGCAAATGGAGGAATACTGAAAATAGTTTCCTATCCCTAATATTTGATGAAAATTATCAAAGAAAGTAAAAATTAATAACAAATTAAAGTTTCTTATCCCTAAAATTTAAAAAAATCCTAAGAATCACAAAACTGTAGTTTCGGATAATATCCTAATTATTTTAGTTCAACAAATGTCATTTTTAGCCTAGAAGAGATTATTATCGCATTTTGTTTATAAAAAAGTGCGGGGGATGGGATTCGAACCCACGAATACCTACGTAACAGGACCCTCAATCCTGCGCCTTTGGCCATGCTCGGCAACCCCCGCGCTTCAAATGGTTTCAACGAGATTTTTTAAATTGTCCAATTTTGTGGACAGCATGCCCAAAGCTTCTGAAACTAAATCATTGACTTTCATATTCTCATAAGATTCAACAAAGAATATAAATGCGTCATTCTCATAAGATATTTTAATTACGTTTTGCTCACAGGCTTCTTCGCAAGCCCTACACATAGTACATTCGTAAATATCTTTTACTTTAATTTGGTCTTTTTCTTTATAAAGAATCTCTTTAGGACATTTAGGAACGCATTCTTCACAAAAGTCACATTTATCTAAGTTAAATTCAATTTTAGGAACATATTTGTATGCGGCATTGGCTATTTGCCATTTAGCATGATCCTCTGCAGTTCCAATTCTAGCAAATGCATCAAACTTTAATTCCTGACCTTCCCCAAGTTTAGTAATTGGGATATCTTCAAGCATTGGATAAATATCCGGATCCCCAGATACCAAATCCCTTGAGTAAACAGTACATGGTCCTGATTTATGAAGAGATAAAGTAACTGAGCATTTTTCGCATCCCTCTTTACATCCGCATTTCTCGGGAGTTATGTAAATTTCAGATGCATTGTTTAAAGGGATTAAACCAACTCTATGGGCTATTATTTCATCAAAAACTGGAGAATTATTTTTATAAAATTTAAGATAGTCAACCGCCATAGAGGGCATTTCTGAAATAAATATACGCCTCAATGCATTAACTAATGGTACAGAAACTCCTCTGACCAAAAATCTTAATTCTCTATCGTCTTTTTTGAAAATTTCTATTTCCATTATACTCTTCTACCTCTCTTGCCCCCTTTGGCTCTTGTACCGTCATGGGGTATAGGCGTAGCATCCTCAATTTTACCAATTCTTAACCCTGCTCTAGTAAGTGCTCTGATAGTTGCTTGGGCCCCTCTCCCCGGAGTCTTTGCCTTGTTTCCTCCTGGAGCTCTAACCTTAATGTGAACTGCTACTACACCTTTCTCTATAGCCTCTTCAGCTGCCTTTGCTGCTGCTTTCATTGCAGCATAAGGAGAGGATTCATCTTTTCCAGTTTTTACTATCATTCCACCTGTAACTCTGCTTATAGTTTCAGCACCTGTTAAATCGGTGATGTGAATAAGAGTATTGTTATACGAAGCGTATATGTGGGCTACTCCCCATCTTCCCCCTTCTTTTGGCATTTAATTACCCTCCTCAATTACTGTTTTTTTCGGAACTTCTGGATGACTTGGATCATTTAATGATGATCTAACTGCATATCCAATTGAATTTTCAATTGCTTTAGGAACTAAATAGCTTGGAATTGATACTTTGGCACCGTTTAACATGATATGTTTATGAACTATAAACTGTCTCGCCTGTTTTGGTGTTTTTGCTAGTCCTTTCCTTAGTACAAGTGATTGTAATCTTCTGTCAAGAATATCTTCTAAAGACAATGTCAATACTTCTTCTAATGTTGACTCTTCTTTCAATATACCATACTTCTGAAGCATTGTTATAAGGTCAGTAGTCTGCCTTTTTGACGCTTCATCATGACTAGCCAATAATGCTCTTGCCTGCCTTCTTACATTTCTAAGAAAACTCAAAGCTTTCCATATCTCTTTTTTATTGGCAAGTCCGTATTTTTTCATCAATACGTTTTCAGAATCAATTCTATCTTTTTGCCATGGATGTGATGGTTTATCATATTTACGTCTGATTTTTTTTGGATCTCCCACTTAAATCACCTTGTAGCTTTCTTTCTCTGGACGCCTAATGAGGTTCCTTTTCTAAAAGAGGATTTTGTTCTTTGTCCTCTCACAGGAAGCCCAAGTTGATGCCTGACACCCTTGTAACTCTTCATCTTTTTCATCCTGTTTAGGTCTTCCCTCAATGACATTAATAATTTTGGTCCAACGACATGAACATTCTCGCCGGTCTCATAATCCTTTCTCCTATTTACAAGCCATACGGGAATACCATTATTTATAGGATTCTCAATTATCGTCTCAATTATCTTTATTTTTTCTGGTGGTATATTTCCTACCTTAGTTTTGGGAGATATACCTGCCACTTGGGCTACAGCCCTAGCCATAACTGGTCCGACACCTCTTATTTTCAATACACCAACTTCAAAGATGTCGTTTCCCATTATGTTTGTACCTAGTACACGAACAATACCTTTTACTTCTTCATCCATATAATCACCATAGCGCCGGGGATGGGATTTGAACCCATGCACTCCAGAGGAGAACGGGCTTTCCAGGCCCGCGCCGTACCAAGCTCAGCAACCCCGGCTATGAAGCAAATATAATATTATACCCATATTTCTTCTTTATATTCACCTTTTCAAAGCTTTTTTCTAATCTCTCTTTTATAATATTTACGCCTTTTCGTATTACAAGTTGTAGATTTCCACCTTCATATAAATGTTTTGGTGCTTCGTCTATCATAAGCCCAACTAGGTCCATCCCCGATGATACCGGTGGATTTGTCAATATAACATTAAACTTATCAAGGTCTTCATAAAGGTTTCCTTGACTTGCTGATGCGTTCTTTATATTATTGAGCTTTATATTCCTTTTTGTGAGATAGACGGCTCTTTTATTTATGTCTCTCATATGAACTTCCGAAACATAGGAAGATGCAACAATCCCTATTACTCCATATCCACATCCCATATCAAGTACTTTGTGACTTTTGTCCAAGTCCATTAGTTCGCATAAGGCCATAGTACCTTTATCTACTCTCTTTGAAGAAAATACGCCTGGTGCTATGTCAAATTGATACATTTTACCCAGTATCATCTCTGAAATTCTTGCTATTTTCAATGGTGCTGTTACATCTTCAGAGTAATAGTGCGGCATTTAGTTCCACGTCCTTGGATAGGTTCCTGTTTCCATGAGCACTGTTAAGGGTTTTGCAACAATGTCTTTGTCTTTTTTTAATGCTTCTTCTGAAGTCATTTCAGCCTCTGAAACTGCAATAGCTTCATTTTTAAGTGAGAGTATAGCGACTGTATCTCCTTTTGAGATCCCACTTTGAAGCTTAGATACTCCAGGAGCAGTAAGCATTGCCCCTTGGCATAGTGCTTCCACTGCAGTATCCTTAATCCAAATCTTTTTTAATGGTTCAAGTACAATTTCATAAGGCACTATACACTTCTTCAGGATGTCCTCGTTATTTTCTTCTATGGAGAAAACTTTTGCATCGAGAAGATCTTGGAGTCTTATTGTAGATTCCTCTCCAAACACTCCCGTTTTAGTCCTTCTGAGTTCTTCCATGCTTGCTCCACATCCCAATGAGAGCCCCATGTCATAACAAAGCTTTCTTATGTAAGTTCCAGCGTCACAACCAACTCTCATGAGCACGTCTTTTTTTTCTATCTCAATCGGCGTTAGATAATGAATTCTCCTATTTCTAACCCTTCTCTTGACGGCACTTTTAACGGGTGGTTTCTGATATAGAACCCCCTCGTATTCTTTTAATACTCTCATAAGATCATTTTTTGGAACGTCCTTTTGAAGATGAAGTGTGCAAATATATTCCTTATTAGAGGTCATTAAAAGTTTTACAAGTTTTGTTGCCTTCCCAAGTGTCACAGGTAATACTCCTGAAACGTTAGGATCAAGTGTTCCTGAATGACCCGCTTTGGATATGCCAAGAATTTTCTTTACCCAAGAAGTAACCTCATGCGAGGTAGGTCCCCTAGGTTTATCTATATTGACAATCCCCTTTTGCAAAAGTTCATTTAGATTTCGGTCTTCTGGTCTTTTTCCATACCTAGAACTTGTCTTGTCCTTTGATTTGTATAATATGTCTCCATCGGACCCGTTCAACTGTACCCCTCTACCTTGGCCTTTTGTATGGCCTCCTTAAGGGTATCGTCAGACGCGCCTTTTTCAACATTAATTTTTACGCCCCAAGGCTCAAGATGTTTTATATTGCATCTTCTCCTCTTAACGCCTGTTAACTCCTTTGGTCCGGAAACAACAACAAAATTTTTGTTTACAATTTCCACAATAACGCAGTTCTTATCTGCTTCTCTTCCTAAAAGTTTTGTACAAACTCTTCCTACTTCCATTGCCATTAAGTCACCTCCAATTTATACCCGGTCGCCCTTTGGTACCGGTGATATGTTATTTATGGCCGCAATTATGATCTGGCTTACTCCTTCAGCGCTCAATATGAGTGAGTTAATCACAAGATCATATGAAGCCAGATTAGATATATCCACATTATAAATCTTTTTATATCTACTTATCTCACTTTTTTCTCTTTTTTCCGTATCTTTAAATACCACATCATAAGAGAGATTTTCCCTTTGAGATATTCGTCTTACCCTCTCTTCAAAAGGAGCGGTAATCCAAACACTCAAATCAGGCACGATCATAAATCTTGCCATTCTCCCTTCAAGTATTATATTATCCTTATTTCCTAATTCCTTCTGTCTTCGATCTACTTCAATGTCAATTGAGTGATCTTTCTCAGCTAATCTAGAAAAATCCCCAAGAGACATACCTCTTTCTTTAGCAAGATTCCTAAAAATATCCCCAGTGTAGATGTGAACATATCGAAGCTCTGATGAAACAATTTTTGCTACAGTTGTTTTACCACTACCAGGGGGCCCTCCGATAGTCACACGCATTAAAGTTGTCCTCTTACGTCCTTTTTAATTAGGTCACTTGTGCAAGCAGGACAGAGAACTCCTCCAAATTTCCGCTCTGGTCTCTTTTTAGTTTTTGATAATCTTCGCATTTCGTAAGATCTCAAACCTCGTGGTACTCCGCCAAGAATAGCTCCACACTCACCACAGTGAGGCGTTCCAGTTCTCTTTTCTCTGTAATGTGTTACTACTTTTCCAGAGGGGGTTCTCACTTTTTTTCTTTTTAAAGATCTTGATCTATACATCGGTCTCGGCATAATTTCTCACCTCTAAGCCATTCCCATTATCTTTCTAAGTATATTTGATACTACTGAACTTGAAAATATATACCATCCAAGCCAGCCTAGCCAATCACCAGTCTGTAATTCAGCTGGACTACTCCTGTGAAACAGCTGCACAAGAAGTGTATCAAAAGGTAGTTTTACAACTACAGGATCTACAATATCTGCAGCAGGAGATTGTCTAAGCCAGGAAAAGAAGATAAATATCGGAATCATAGTTATATATAAGGGTTTAAATGACATTGTCATTAGTTTTTTTTGCATTTCGTCAATTCTACCTTTCCTTTTTTGAAGTTTTTTTATTTTGTTCTTATCGTTTGACTTCTGTGCATTAAGCATTTCTTTCTGAAATGATGTAGTTTCATCCCTCATCATTTTGAGTTCCTTTTGGTCTACAAGAAGCGCCTGAACTACTGTTAGGGTGGTTCCTATTACTATAGCTACCCCTAAGATAGCGTACATTGAACCATAGGCAAATAGCCATCCAAATGCTACGTCCAACGCCCTATATATGGGTTCTAATATGGCATCATATATACTCATTATTTCCACCTATCCTAAAAATTGCCTGAATGCGGGCATCATTTCACCCATTTGTTCCTTTGCTAGTTCCTCGTACATTCTATAGACTATACCTACTGTTAAAAGAATTCCTGTACCGGTACCAAGAGCGCCTGTGAAATCAGCAAATGCTGCAAGAAGTCCAACAAATATTCCCCCCATTAAGGTGATTGGAGGTATATACCGGTCAAGAACTTTTTCTAATATCCTAATGTCCCTTCTAAATCCGGGTATTTGCATTCCCGAGCCCTGAAGTTTTTTGGCAACTTCTCTTGGACCCATACCAGTTAGATCAATCCAAAGAACTGCAAACATAGCACATAGTCCTATGAATATTGGCAAATATATTAATGCCCTCAATGGTTCATTAATTAAGATTTCAATGCTTTGAGGAGGGGTCAGATAATAGATTAATCCACTCTTTGGACCCCCAAATTCATTAAATGTTCCTAGCCAATTGATTCCTCTGCTAGTTAAAATTCTAGCAAATAGTTGAACATTTGCAAATAATGCTGCTGCAAGAATGACAGGAATGTTAGAAGCGTATAAGAACTTTATTGGGTATCTCCCTCTTGCTCCTCGGAACTTACCATATGATAAAGGTATTTCTAATCTCATACCTTCGGCGTATACTACAATTGCGAATACAACTAGAGTGAAGAACACTTGAGTTATATCAGGAAGCAGGCCCCCTCTAATCCAAACAGGTTGCCCGTCTATAAATGATTTTATAAATGCAGGTATGGCCCCGATAAACTCATCAGGATTTATCGGCGACTTGGCAAAGCTGAATGCTTCCCACAATATTCTCTGAGAAACATTTGCTGCAATGAATAAAGAAATACCAGAACCAAATCCCCACTTTGTGACAACTTCGTCCATCATTAATACCAAAAGTCCACCTATAGCAAGTTGTACTACCATAAATCCTATCAAAAATGAACTCTCAGGCCTACCGAATGCACCACCTAATATCCATATTGCGGCTTCAAAAAAACATAGAAAAATTGCTAGAATTTTTTGAGTGCCTTGAAAAGTTGCTTTTCCTTTAGGAGATGAAAGATCAAATTTTATAATTTCTGACCCTGCTAGCAATTGCATTATAATTCCTGCGGTAACAACTGGCCCTATACCTAAGGTTAGAATCGAGCCGTTTTCTCCTGCCATAATGGCCCTAAGGCCTGCAAAATAATCAATCTGGCTTCCAGTTATCCCATAGACAGGTACCTCAGCAAGTATAAAGTAGATGAATAACATCAATCCACTCCAGATAAGCCTATTCTTTAGATTAATACGCTTTTTAGGTAATGTAACCTCAGGTAAAAATCTAAATATACTTTGCTGAAATCCTTCAATGGCCGCCATTAATTGTCACCTGTAATTACAGCTTCTCCTCCGGCAGATAAGATTTTTTCCTCTGCCTTTTTAGAGAATTCGTTTGCTGTTATAACATAAACTCCTTTAACGTTTCCTTTTCCGCATACTTTTTTAACGCCTAGTTTTGAAACATCAACGTATATTTTTCCATCCTTCTTTTCGGCAATGTTTTTATCGATTAAAGAGTTGAGCTTTTCTTCGATAGCTCCAACATTTATGAATGATGGATCTTTTCTTAAATAAGAATCTCTAGAAAATCCGTATGCTCCAATGTGGCCGGGCATTGTAATTATTGTTCTTGTCCATTTAGTTTTCTTTTTCTTACCGCTTCCAGCAAGTCCTCTTCCACCCCTATGACCTGAACCTCTTCTTTTCTTAGAGCAGCCACCGCCACATGTTCTAAATCCTCTCATTTTTGTACTCTTCTTTTTTACTCTGATCATCTTAAAACACCTAAATCATTTTTTGAATAAGGCTGTTGATTTCAATATCTCTTGCACCTAGAGTTCCACCTAATGTATATGGTTTCTTTGTTGCTTCATATCCACTGTGAGGAGGATGAAGCCTGAATACCTTTTTCAAATTAAGGTCAGAAAGTTCATTTTTAAACTCTAAGAAATCTTTACAAAAAGTAGCTAAATCTTTTCCCGTCTTTTCCTTAACATACTCCTCAGTAATTCGAATATCCCCCTCTAATCTTCCCCACTTAATTATGAGTTTAGATAGAGTGGTTGTGTCAATCGGTCCGTATGTAACATAATCTTTAACTTTTTGTAACATTCCTGCAAAAGACTCCCTATCGTCTATTATAACGCAGTGATTTGCCTTAGTTAAATTAAGCATTTTTAGGGTGTCCTGTACGTCTTTTCTTACGTCCACCCTTCCTCTTACTCTTACAACAGCTAATCTGTTCATAATCTCACCTAATTAGTATTTCCTGTGACAATACCTATGACCTTAATGTCTCTCTCTTGTGCACTCATTGTGTTTGTTTGGTAGAGCGCGTCCATTACTGCGTTCGCAAAGTTAACTGTTGTCTGTGTCTGGCCATCGGTTTTTGACCATGCATCTTTTATTCCTGCAAGAGATAGGATCTTCTTACCGACTCCACCTACTGCAAGGCCCAAACCGTTTGGGGCAGGTATTAACGTTACTGTGACACTACTTGCCTTGCCAGTTACTCTAAATGGAACTGTGTGAGCTGTACCGCATTTGCATTCCCAACTGCCACATCCTCTCTTCACTTGGATAACATTAAGTTTGGCATTATTGATTGCTTTTCTAATTGCAGGACCAACTTCTTTTGCTTTGGCCTTACCGATTCCAACGTAACCATTTCTGTTACCTATAACAACCATTACTGAAAATCTGACTTTTCTTCCAGAGTCGGTCATTCTCTGAACCATATTAATGTTTAGGACTTCCTGATTATTCTGATCTGTAACTTCTGGTAGTAATACATCTACTATCTCAGGCTCCATTATTCTAAGGCCCTTATTTAATATCTGTGAAATATCAGTAATTTCTCCGTTTGCTACCATTTTGCCAAGCTTTGTCTTGGGATTCCACCTATTTCCCATAGATTTTCTTTCTTCCTCAAGTCTTTTCTTCTCAGCAATAGATAGTTTCTTTATAACTTCTTCTTCAGAGGTTGTATCTTTAATAACGACATCTTCAGCACTTTCATCTTCCAGGGGAGTTTCTTCTAATGCATCTTCTTCGGGGATGTCTTCAACTATTTCACTTGGTTCTTCAATTATCTCTTTGGCCTCAAGGGTCTCTAATGGCTCTTCCTTTACTTCCTCAACAGGTTCTTCGATGATTTCTTTTTTCTTTCTTGGCATTATATACACCTCATAGTTTGTCTATTTTAGTTTTAATCTCTTCAAACATCCCTGGCATTTTTGAAGGATCAGTTTTATTTTTCAAATAATTAGAAAAATTCTTCTCTTTTAGAG
Source organism: Methanofastidiosum sp. (assembly GCA_035362715.1). Taxonomy (NCBI): domain Archaea; kingdom Methanobacteriati; phylum Methanobacteriota; class Candidatus Methanofastidiosia; order Candidatus Methanofastidiosales; family Candidatus Methanofastidiosaceae; genus Candidatus Methanofastidiosum; species Methanofastidiosum sp. Next base: position 6,451 of record DAOSDU010000010.1, on the reverse strand, counting down.
ATTCGTCAAGACCTTCATAGTATGAGGAGATGTCCTCTCCCTTTAATCTGTTTTCTGGAGGGAATATACTTTCATCTACGTTAACGTTACATCCTGAGTCAACGAATCCTTTCAAAGCTGCGTAGTTCCTTCCACCTTTTATGGATCTTTGAAGGCCTATGTCTAGTATGAATTCATCTGCAATCTTTTTAGCCCTTTTGCCACAAAGGTATCCCGTAAGATATGCTGCTGGTGTGTTACCGCAGTGGAAGTTCCATCCCATATCTCTTAATTCCTTTGAGAAGGCTGTTGTAAGAGTTTTATCGCCTTCAAATGTAGAACTTACAATTTGAATTAATATATTATTTAGTGATTTTCTTATTACGACCCTATTCTTTCCAGATTTGACTAAGGCGAGCCTTCTCCTATAGTTAGTCTTACCATCCCTTCTTCTCTTAAAAGGTACTCTTGATCTTGGTCCAGTTGCCATTGCTTCACCTCTTCCTCTTTTCTGATACAAGGCCGTGTTCTTTTATGTAATTACTCATATATGAAACACTTCTAAAAGCTCCACCTTTAGCCATCCTATAAAGTTTTCTGTATGAACTTTTATCAATATTTTTGGATTCTCTTAGCTCGATCAAAGTTCTTCTTAATGGTCTTATTGTATTAATCCATCTCCTCTTTTTAGGATATCTCGCAGTGGCTTTCCCTTTTCGGGATCCAAATCCACTCATTCTTCCTTTCTTTCTTTTGACGTGTCTTTCTCTTGCTCTATGTCTTGATATGCCTGCTTCCTGTTTCTTCTTAATCTTGCCGCTATCGATTAATTTTCTAACGTCTTCTCTAGTAATTGCCATAGAAATCTCAGATGCGCTGTTACCGTCAACCCAAACTCTACCTTCACCGCATTTTAATAACTGTGATGCAAGTCTTTTCTGAACTTTTAGATCCATGCGATCATTCCTCCACCAATATACCGGCATCTTCTGCCTTTCTCACTATATCAGACCTTGTGTCGCTATCAATACTAAGTGGAACTATTAATTTCTGGATATGATCTTTAATATGTTCAATAGCATCAAACTCTTCTACTGAGGTAACTTTTACATGTGTCAAGGATGGATTTGCTATTTTAAGATTAGATTTAGCAGCTTTCTTGACTATCTCAATCTTCTTTTTGTTTCCAACAGCCGCATTAATTCTAATTATGACATTTTTTAGGCCATCAATTTGTCCTGGATTTGTAATCATGACCTCTTCCAAGCCAGACGCATGTCTGCCTCTGACTTCTTTTGGCCCCCTGTATCCAACTGAAACTAGAGGTTGCTTTCCGCTTCTTTTCATTCTCATCTTGTTATCTTTACCTCTAGGTTTTCTCCATTTAGGATCATTCTTAAAGGATATATGTTTCCATGTTTCAGTTCTTAGAAATTTTGGCCTCTTGCTATTAAGCTTTTTTCTCACTCTTAATAATCGTGAACTCATTTCATCTCACCTATATTGGGACTCCATCCCTTTCAAGTAAATAAATACCATCCTGAAATACTCTTGGGTCTCTTTTTCTTACCCTTGTAGCAAGCTCTATATTGGCTGCAGTTTGACCAACTTCTTCCAAGTTAATACCATTTACAGTAACAAATTCACCGGAAACTTTTACCGCTACATTACCAAAAATATTTGCTTTTCTAGGGCTTTTTTCACCAAGGAAATTTGAAATCACTAGCTGCTTTCCATCTAATTTAACATTCATTGGAAAATGTGCATATATAATTTTCATCTTGTATTCAAATCCTTCTGAAACTCCTTTTATCATATTTCTTAGATGCGAACTGATGGTACCTATCATAGCCTTTTCTTTCTTGTATGCGTGGAGCATTGCGACTCTAATTTGTTTATCGCCTTCGATTTTCTCCATTTTAAGGTTCTTTAAGTGAAAATCTCTCTCCAACTTACCTTTTGGCCCCTCTACACTAACTCTTGCCCCATCTATTGTAACTTTTACAGATTCTGGGATATCAATAAACCATTCGACATGTTGTACCATAAACATCACCTAGTAAACATAAGCTAATAGAATGCCTCCAATGTTTTGCTCTTTGGCCTTCTTGTGGGACATTACTCCGTTTGGAGTTGACATTATTAATATTCCAAACTCCTTTGCAGGGAGATATCTCATTTCCCAATCCTCAAGTTCATTATTCTTTGCGGGGGTTCTTGGTTTTATAACACCGCACTTATTTATAGCCCCCATTAATTCAACTTTAAATAGGCCGTTCTTACCATCGTCTATAAACTCAAATGCTCCTATGTACCCCCATTTCTGCATAATTCTTAGGATATTGCCCATAAGTTTTGATGCGGGGATAACGCAATCGGGCTTTCTAGCATTTTCATAATTATAAATATTTGAAAGTGCGTCGGCCAAAGGATCTATTTTCATCTTTAATCACCTAATGATATTTTTTGAAGCCAATTTTTCTGGCAACTTCTCTAAAGCAGCGCCTGCAAACCATAAGATTATATCTTCGAATGACTGCACGGTGGGTACCGCAGCGTCTGCATGTTCTTGAGCCTACTCCAAACTTTTTATTCATATAATGTTCACCCCAAACTCCTGCTTAGCGAACAGTATCCCTTCTTCTTTGGTCAACTGATGCCTTATGGGTACGTGGCTCTTTTTAATTCTTCTCTCTTTTACTCTAAGTCCTCTCTTTTGAAGATTTACACATACATCCATTCCGAAGATTCCGACTTCAGGGTCGTATTGAACATCAGGAAGATCTATGTGTTCTTTTATGCCAAAAGAGAAATTACCGCGATTATCAAAACTTCTTTCCTTTAGATTAAATTCCACTGCTTCTAGTGTTCTCATAAGGAATTTACTAGCCTTTTCCCTTCTAAGAGTAACAGAAACTGCAATAGGTTCATCTTTTCTAATTGCAAATTCTTTATTGGTTTGTCTGGCATTATTTCTAATAGGTGCCTGACCGGTAAGAAATTCAAGAAGTGCCCTAGCTTTTTCTAGTTTTTCTCCTGATTCCCCTACCCCCATATTGACAGTTACTTTTGATAGGTATGGTTTTCTCATAGGATTTTCCCAATTTTTTAGTATCTCTTCCATGTTTGCCAGCCTCACTCAAGTTTAATTATGGGAGAATCTTTTCCAACGACAAGCACATAATCTTTCAATGTCTGAAACTTGTCATTTCCTGATTCTAATAATACTGCATCTTTATATATTCCAAATGGAGTTATCTTTGAAATCTTACCTATCCTTGAAACGTTTTTACCTTTAATGACTAGTCCAATGTAACCTTCTTTAAATTCGAGTGAATCTACAATTTTCATATCAGGAACTTTCATTACTAATGTTGAAGATGTTTTATATCCTTCTTCAGACAGCAAGTTCGTTCCATCGTGGAGATTCAATTGAACTTTTTTTCCTGTAACAATCGTCTTATTAACCAATTTGAAGAGTTTAGTATTCTTTTCAGACTCATCTATCTTAAGAAGATTTACGGACCCTTTCTTGTCAAACAATACTCGGAAATATTCCTTTGTTTTGGGAATTTCTATAACGTCCATAATACCTACAGGAAAACTGGAATCTTTAATTGGCCTTCCATTTACAAGAACATCACCGTTGTGTAGGATAAAATTTACCTCTTTCCTATTTGTGGCGTGCCCAAGATAATCTCTAAGTAAGATTGTAATCGGAATTGACACCTCTTTGGAATGAGGGCCTGGAATAGGTTTTACGGTCCATTCCTTAACTTTTCTCTCGATTCTCCAATTTTTTGGAGCAAATAATCTTTTTAATGATCTTCTCTGTCCTTTTCTCCCCACTTTACCACCTTATTCTCCCTTTCTCCCAATAGCTTTATCTCTCATCTCATCCTTTCTGTCAATATCAATAATCTCTAAATTTGAAGGGTGTATAGGATACTCAATTTTAGTTCCATCTGCCTTCTCTACAACTGCACCATCTACATATATCTTGATTGCTTTGAGATCTACCTTTGTTACTTCACCTTCGTGATCTTTGAAATCCCCTCTCATTACTCTGACCTTGTCACCTTTTCTTAATGGTAAGGATCTTGCTTCTACCTTATTTCTAAGGCTTGTGGCTAGGTGAGAAGACACTAAACTGTGTTTTTTATGGAGTGGCGCATTAAAGTGCCTTTTTCTCTGCTTTGATGGTTTTCCTGAGTATTTTTTAATCATTCTTATCCCCCTCTATACTATAATACTTGCAACGTTAGCAATTCTAACCCATTTTTCAACTGCTTCTTTTGCAACAGGGCCCCTTACTTCAGAGCCTTTTGGAACGCCGTCGTCACCAGTAATAACGGCTGCATTATCTTCAAATTTAATTCTTGTACCGTCTATTCTCTTGTATTCTTTTCTCTGCCTTATTATAACGGCAGGCAATACCTTCTTTTTGACATCTGGTCTGCCTTTTTTAACAGATACCATTACCATATCTCCAACACCGGCTTTTGGGTATCTTCTAGAGGTACCTTTGTAATTGATTACCGCAACAATTTCAAGTTCTTTTGCACCAGTATTATCGGCACAAACTAATCTTGTTTTAGTTGTGTGAAATCTGCCAGGCCTTACAGTTGACCTTCCACGAGTTGCTCCTGCACCTTTCGCCATCAGATCACCTCAACGACAACGAACTTTTTTGTCTTGCTTAATGGTCTGCATTCCATTATTTTCACATTGTCGCCTGTTTTAGCATTAATACAGTCGGGAATATGTGCTGAAATTCTTGTACTTCTCTTTTCAAATCTCTCGTATTTGTCGAGTTTTGTCATAAACTCTTTTTTAACGACGACTGTTTTATTCATCTTATCGCTTACAATCTTCCCTTCCATTAATTTGCCTCTGACAGGTAAAGTTCCGTGAAATGGACATTTTTCATTATTACAACTTTTTTTAGGTTCTTTTACATCGATGCCGATCATCACATCACATCCTCTTGATTCTTTCTTCTTCCTTCCCTATGAGTAAGTTACCATCAATTTTTTTATCGTTAATCATCAGGATTATACTATTTTTTATTAAGATTTTTACTCCATTTTCTGTCCTTACTTTTATCGTATTTTTTGTATCCTCAATGACCAATCCTTTAATACCAACTTCATATCTATTTGAGCTTTGGATTACCTCGACTTGTTTCCCCAAGAGTATTATGTGATTCATGAAACTACAATCATATCCTTACTAAATCCAAGGTCAATTAATATTTTTTTAACCTTGTTCTTGTGCTCCCCTTGAAGTTCAATCTTTCCGTCTTTTGAAGTTCCACCGCATGCACATTTTGTCTTTAGAGTTGTACACAGATCCTTAATGTCGATATTTGATGAATCAATTCCTTCAACGACCGTCATAAGTTTTCCAAATCTTCTTCTTTCGGTGAAAATGCGTATTTGTTGTTCTTCCCTAGCGATTTCTTCGCAGACGCAAAGATCTTTGGGAAGGCCACAAACTGCACAAATCTCACTCATTTTGCTTCTCCTTTTCAGCCTTTATTGTTTTTAATCTTGCTATAGTCCTTCTAAGCTCCCTTATCCTTCCAGGATTTTCTGGTGCGCTGCCTGTAGCAAGTAAAGACCTTTCCTTTGATAATTCGCTTTTAAGTTCATCTATATTATTTTCAATTTCTTCAACTGAAAGGTCTCTTATATCGTCTACTCTATATATTGCCATTATTATACACCTATTACTTAAACTTTATTTCATCTGGCAGTGATACGTCTTGAGGCATTATCTTGATTACAATTCCGATTATACCGAGTTTCTTCTTTGCAGGTGAATACCCAACTCTCACATGCTCTATAGCTGGATCTCCACATTTCTTTAGGTAACCTTCGGCAAATCTCATTGAACGAGCTCTTTCTCCACTGAGTTTTCCTGAAATCTTAATTTCAGCACCCTTTGCCCCAGACCTCATTATTCTTCTAAGGTAATTATAAGCTGCCCGTCTATAATGTTCTCCCCTCTCAATAGCACTTGCAAGCTGAAATGCCATTACATCTGCATTAAGGTCTGGATTTTCAATTTGCTGTACTTCGATCTGAGGATTCTCTAGATTAAAAGGAGGTCTTTCAAGTTGGTCTGTCAAATCTTTAATGGCCCTTCCTCTTTTTCCTATGACAATTCCGGGCTTCTGCACGAAAACTGTAACTCTAGTCCCAAGGGGATTTCTCTTGATATCCATCCCTGCATAGCCAGCTCTCTTTAGTGAATCTCCAAGGAATTCATCAATCGTTAAATTGGAAACACTTTCTTCTATAAATTTTCTCTCGATGGCCATTATCTCTCCTCCACAATTATCTCGACATTTGTAAGCTCCTTGTTATAGGGTGAAGCTCTTCCAAAAGCTCTTGGCATAAATCCTGGGATTACTCTGCCTCTGTAAGCAGATGCATGGATTATTCTTAGTTTTGTTGTGTTCAATCCC
>DAOSDU010000009.1 GCA_035362715.1 Methanofastidiosum sp. | reverse complement strand
CTTCATACCATTTTTTATATCATTTAATGAATTTATTGATGAATTTTTTGGAGCGGCAATTGTAAGTGTGCATCTTCCGAATCCCATTTTTTGCAAAATCTCAACATCTGCATCTCTTTCTCTTATTATATCAAGACCAGTTATACCCATGTCAACAACTTGATCCTGAACGTATTCGGGTATGTCTTGAGTTCTCACAAATACAGCCTCAATATTTTTTTCTTCGATACGTGAAAACAACTTCCTACCGCTATCTTCAAACTCATAACCTGATTTTTTTAATATTTCAATACAGGGGTTTGACAATCTCCCCTTTTTAGGAATAGCTATCTTTAGCATGAAAATACCTCCGCCAAAAATGGCGCAATTAATGATGATGAGCAGTACATAACAAAATAATAGAAGAATCAAACTTAACGTTTACGTTAATTATGCTCATATAATCCACATATGCTTTTTAGAGCATCAATTTTTAAGGATTGTGGTGTCTAAAAGAGAAAGTTTTAAATATACAATTAATTCGATAAAAAAAGAAGCGGTCATAGTGTAGTGGCCTAGCACCTGAGCCTTCCAAGCTCATGACGCGGGTTCAAATCCCGCTGACCGCACCAATTCTTTTTCTAAATAGATTCTAATTCAAAGTCATTTTTGTTGAATTGAAATTATTAGTTATTTTAAAATAAAAAGAGAATATTATTACATATATCTTTTCAAGAATTTTCTAGTATCTTCAGTGTCCATCCAACCCTGATCAAGCTCTTTCAATAACTTCTCGATTCTATCTACCTGCCGAATGACAATGTCTTTTGTTTGTTCGTCATTAACTTTTACTTGTACAAAACCACTCAAAATAGCCAGAGGATTTCGTATGTGGTCAATTAGATGGGCAAAGTATTCTAAGTTCTCATCTAATTGCTTTCTAGATTTTTTGTTATCTGTTATATCCATTACTAATGTTATATAACCCTTGGATAGGTCTTTAATATCCAATGGACTGTTTCTTATGTAAATGTCCTTAGTACCCCCATTCTTTAGTTTATATTTCGTTTCAACTTCTATAACGTCTTGACCTCTTACTGGATCATATAAGATATTTCCAACTCGTTCATATTCTTCATCAGATTCAAAGAGAAATCTTGGAAATCCGCCGACTAACTCTTCTTCAGAATAACCTGTAATTTCTGCCATTTCCCTGTTTAACCATTTGAATTTTCTATCCTGTATATGGGTTATACCAACTGGGGCAGCAGATAGGATACCCTTCAATGTTTCTTCCCTTTCTTTAAGCTCCTTTTCAGCTAATTTACGATATGTTATATCCTCTGCTACTTTTACAAAATGAGTTATTTCTCCAGTTTCTGTTTTAACGGGGGCAATTGATGCCATTTCCCAATAAATGTCACCATTCTTTTTTATATTCATGAACTCTCCTTGCCAGTCTTTACCCTTAGAAATAGTGCCCCATAATTCTTTTTCTTTGTTTTCAGAGAAGGTCTCACCACTTAAGAAAGAAACTTTTTTTCCAACAGCTTCAGATGAATTAAAACCAGTTACTTCAACAAACTTCGGATTAACATATTCAATCTTTCGATCCTTGTCAGCTATAATAACGATAGCCGGACTTTGGTCTACGGCATTATGGAGCAATACTACCTCTTTCTCAAGTTTTTTTCTTTCAGAAATCTCCCTTGCAACTATCGAGATTGAAGATAGTTTTCCATCAACATAGATTGGAGAGGTATTTAACTCAAATGGGAGTAACTTGTTGTTTTTTGATATAACTTCAATTTCATATCGTGGAAGTTCCCCCTTCATCCCATTAAGCCTAAGCTCTACCTTTTCTTGGCTTCATTGTATGATTTTGGCGAAAGAATATCCTTAATATTCTTACCAATCAATTCAACGTCTTTATAACCTGTATGGATTTCAATACTTTTACTCATAAAGGTTATAATTCCGTTTAAATCCATAAGGCAAACTACGTCCTCAGTGTTATCAAAAATCAATCTATATTTTTCTTCACTTTCTTTTATTTTTTTCATTAGTTCATTATTTTCAGCAATCTTTTTTTCCAAGAGCACTAGCTTTTTCTCTAGTTGTCTTGCCAAGCGTTCACTGTATATCTTTTCCACATTATTTTCTTTTTCAAATAAATACTCTCTTGGCTTTATTTTTCCTTCTTTCAACTTTTCAAAATAGTTATTAATTATTTTTATAAATTCATCAGGTTCAATTGGTGTCTCTACGTAAATATCTGCACCTAATTTCAATGCAAATTCTTTGTCTTTTTTTTCGGTATAGCTCGCCGAATAAAAAACAAAAGGTATTCCCTTAGTTTTAGTATCGTTCTTCAACGTTTTACAAAGCTGGAAGCCATCCATTACTGGCATTAGGATATCAGAGATTATCATATCGTACTTTTTGTTGGCCAGCAACTCAAGAGCTTGTTGGCCATTTGAAGCTCGAGTAACACTATAGTTATTTGCAGTTAAGATTCTCTCTTGAAGATATGCAATTTCTTCATTATCTTCTACAATAAGTATTTCCACTATTAGTCCTCCATTATTTCAAGAATTCCATAATTTGATAAATAAATTTTTCAGGATCGATCGGTTTCTCTATATATCCCGTGCATCCTGCTTTAAGTGCTTTATCTCTATCCCCCATCATTGCATATGAGGTTAAAGCTACAATGGGAATTGAATTTCCTACATTAGATTCTCTTATTCTTTTTGTTGCTTCAAGTCCATTTATATCTGGTAACTGTATATCCATGATAATAAGATCAGGCTTTTCTTCAATTGCTTTTTTTACACCTTCATTTCCTGTAGTAGCAAAAATAGTAGAGTGCCCATTTTTTTCTAAGATATATTTTGTAAGATAAAGATTATTTTCATTGTCTTCAATTATCAGTATTTTCCCCATGATTATTCCTCTCTAACTTTTAATGGCAGATTAATTGTGAATACGCTACCTTTTCCATATTCACTTTCTAAAGATATAGTGCCTTTCATAAGTGTTAACAATTTTTTTACAAGATGCAATCCCAATCCTGTGCCTTCGACTTTTTTAGTCAGTTTTTCATCTAATTGCTGAAATGGTTCAAATATTCTATTAAGGTCCGCTTTTTTAATTCCAACTCCTGTATCAATAATTTTAATTTCAAGCTCTTTTATATCCAAGATTTTAATCGTAATATTTACACTACCCTCATTTGTGTATTTTATTGCATTGCTTACAAGATTGATAATTATTTGTTTAAATCTTCGCTTATCGTTATAAAGAGTAATTTTTTCCGGCATAGTTTTTTCAATTTTTAGGTTTTTATCCTTTGCCATTGTGTCAAATGTTAGAAGTAATTCATCCATCACTTCATTCAAGTCAAAGTATTCACAGTCAAGTTCAATTTTTCCAGCTTCAATTTTTGAAATGTCCAATATATCGTTTATTAAACTTAAAAGATGTTGTGAACTATTTTTAATGATTCCTAATTGTTTCTTTTGTTCATCATTTAGATCTCCAGCGAGACCTTGTAGTAAGATACCTGTAAAACCTATTATAGAGTTTAAGGGGGTTCTTAGTTCATGGCTCATACTCGAAAGAAAAATTGATTTCAGCCTATCGGCTTCTTCAAGTTGTTTGTTTGCCTCATATAGATTTTCTTCAGCTTTCTTTCTTTCGGTTATATCTGTTCCCACAGAAAGAATGCCAACTAGAATTCCTTTATCATATATTGGTTTGTTATTCCAGTATATCCAGACCCGTTCTCCATTTTTCTTTATGTTTTCATTTATACTAATAGAATATTTATCCGGATCATTTATTATTTCGGCGGCTAAATTTTCAAGACTCTTGCCATTCGATTCTATTTTGGGCAATATTGTATCAATCCAATTTTTCCCTTTTAATTCCTGTTCTTTGTAACCAAAGAATTTCAGTCCAAAATCATTCATTGAAATAATTCTTCCGTCCTTGCCAAATTTTGCGATTATACTATTTGCATTCTCAACGAGTTCTCTGTATTTTTCTTCGCTTTCTTCTAATTGTTCTTCTGCCATTTTACGAGAAGTAATGTCAACAATCACTCCGACAATTGCTTGGACTTTCTTATTTTCATCTTTTATGGCGGATACAGATACTTCCCCCCAAAAGATAGTTCCATCTTTTTTCTTGTATCTTTTCTCTAAAGAATATATATCTATGTCTTCATTAATCACCCTCTTTAGATTCTTCAGAGTTAATTCAATATCTCCAGGGAATGTTACATCTAAGATACTTTTACCTATTAATTCATTTTTATCATAACCAAACATTTCCGCTGATCTATCATTTAAGTCCACTATTTTGAGATCTTTATCCAGTAAATCAATTCCTGTTGCAGCATTATTGTATATCGATTCAAATTTTGATTTACTTTCAATCAATAACTTTTCAGTGAGTTCTCGATATTTATCTTGACTTTTTTTAAGAGATTCTTCCGCATCAATTCTATGGGCAATTTCATTTTGAAGATCACCTATTGCTTCGTTTAGGTGATTTGTTCGTTTCTTCACCTCTCTAGTTAGTAACATACTCACACTAACAAATAATAATAGTGCCAAAAGTATAGCCCCCACAACAGTCTTTGCCCATTTTGGGAATATCTGTACTTCTTTTGCAGAATAGATTGGCATGTGCTCATTTATACTTGAATAGTACACAGAATCGTGATCATCTTTTATTATCTTTAAATGATAATCTATTTTTTCAATCAAATATTGGTTTTGGGGGCTTCCTTTAGGAAAACCAAAAAGTAGTTTAATTGGAGAATATATTAAGGGTGATTTGGCAATTTTTACGTTATTCTGTAATTCAGATTCATAAAGTCTTGTTAAAATACCTGCATCAACGCTCTCTTCTTCAATTAACTTAATGACCTCGTTGTAATCATTTACCTCTACAAAAGTACAGTTTAAATCAAAATTATCCTTCAGATTTTTTATCCCATTTGGCCCGACATAGTATATATCATCCTTTACGACTGCGATCCTTTTATATTCCAAATCAAGGAAAGATTCTATTTCTAAGCTAGGTACAGAATACACTTGAGCCCAGTTAGGGAATATAGTTTCGTTAGAAAATTCTGTATATACCGCCCGTTCTGGAGAGTATGCAACAGCGGTTAGAACGTCTATTTCATTATTTTTGATTCGGGTTAGTCCCTCATTCAGAGTTCCGTAAACGTATTGAATCTCCCAATCCTCTTGAACAGCTATGTACTCTAAAACATCTGCGTATAGTCCCTTAACATTTCCATTATTATCCTGGAATATCAAAGGTTCGTCTTCATACAGCCCAACTTTAACAACTAATTTTGAATTTTCTGCGTAAAAGAGAGGAGATATAAATAAAAATAAGAATAGACAAACAATAATTGAAACAGTTATACGATGATATCTATTCTTCATTTATCTTCCCTTTTTTTATAAAAATTGAATTTACTTTAATTATCCATATACTATGTCTATTTTTTCTTTAAATAGCTATCTAAAATTATCATGTAATCATCAGATAATGACAAAATGGCTGTGAATCTTAAATTATTCTGATTCATTTAGTCACCAACTATTTTTTTAATGTGGTTAAAGACTACTAAAAAAACCAGAATAGACTAGATATAAATATATTGATATAGATTACGATTATCGCAAAAAAATATCAGTCTATCTAGCAAAAATAATGACAGGAATAAAACTGGATAGTGCGATTAAAATCATTGTACCAAGAATTAGCTTACTAATCTCAGTATCTTGTTTTTCAGATTTTATTTTAGATAATAAAATCCAAGACAAAAATAAGGAATAGATTGGAAGCAACAAATATAGATAATTAAATTTCAATAAGATGAAAAAATAATACAAATAAATTCCGAATATTCCTACAATCAAAGAACAGACCAGAGATAAAAGCATAGTATTATCAGTGCCAATTTTAACTGCGATGCTTTTCTTAGAAACTGATCTATCAGATTCTAAATCGGGTATTCCTCCAAGAGATACCCCTGCCAAAGAAGAAAAGAAGAGTGGAATTGATATGATCCAAATAATTGGCATATCTAGTAAGCCTTTCTGAAAAACATATCCACAAATAATAACATAAAAACCATGAATTAACGCAACGTCAATTTCACCTAGCCCCCTATAAGAGAATTTTAAGGGCGGGGCAGTATAAGAGATTCCAAATATCAAACCTACGAGCAATATTAATATTACTTGATTTGAAAAAAAGGTAATTTTAGATAAATACAAGGAAAAAACTAAAAATAACATAACAACAAATATGAAAAATATCTTTATCTCTCTGACAGAAATTTTATTCTCAACTAGCATCCTCGAGCCACCGGTGAATCTTCCCACATTTTTATTCAATTTATCGGCTTCAAAATCATAGTATTCGTTTGTTAGAACTGTAGCTAGTTCAATTAAGAATATAATAAAGTAGCCCACAAGATAATTCTTCAGGTAAAAGAAATCATTGAATTTATAGGAGATTAAAGCTCCTAAAGAATAGACCACAAAAGGCATAGAATAGAATTCTAATCTCATTACTTTAATCCAAGAAGTTATTTTGTCCTTATTTATCATCCAATCTGTTAAGACCAAGTTAATTCATCTTTATCATTTATTATAGTATACTTCCAATTATCATAGAGATTGAATATAAAGCCATAGAAAGGTGATAGAATGGAAGTACTTTAAGTCCAGTCTTTTGGCTCTGATCTTTTATTAAAAGATAAGTTGCAATGAACAACAAAATAAAAGGAATTAAGAATCCATAAAAAGTGGCCTTAGAAAGAGTTGAAAGAAACAAAACAGCCGTAATAAAATGAATCAAGTTAAATGCTATGATCCACTTCACAGTTCCTTTAATGCCATAAAGAACTGTTATGGTATTCATTTTTCTGACTATGTCGTTTTTTACATCAATCAAATCATTTAATCCAAGATGAGATAGGGCAAGTGGGTAAAAGAAAAGGAAAAACAATAATGCAGTTTTGTCAGGAGTGCCGACACAAAGATAACCGGCAATAGGAAATATTGCGAAGTCAGTTCTTCCTAGAACTTGCGCAAAAGGGAATTTTTGATTTCTTTTTTTTACCTGATAAAAATACTCCATAAAGTAACAGTAGAGGTAAATTAACAAGACATAAAGGGAATTTGGATAAGGAAGTGTCAGAATCAAAGAGACAGTTATAATGAAAAATAAGAGAAACAATCTAAATGCGTTCTTTGATGTTATATCTCCAAAAGGGAGAGGCCGAGATTTATAGGGTCGCCAATAGTAAGTTAACTTGTCATATTCCACATCGTTTTTGTCAATATCTCTATCAACATAATCATTTAATATCATTCCACCTTCAAATCCAAAAAGCCCTATCAAAATAGCTTTAATGACTAGCATCCAAGAAAATCCGCCGTAGTTTTGGAATCCCAAAAATAAGCCAGAGCAGAATATCAAAGGCCAAGCAAACATGAAATGGGCCCTTGTAAGATCAATGTATGATTTCAAAGTTTGATTCATATAGTCCCTTTTGAAAGTCTAGGCTGAAACAGTTTAAATTATTAATTGAAAAATATTGGCAAGTTTTACAAAATACCTATAGATCATTAATATTTAATTTCGGCATCAAGTATTTTCTTAATTCGTCTACGACGAATATCAATAATGCAAACGGTATAATCAAGAGAATTAATTCTGGTTCTATCGATGCAGTTCCAAGAAAAGTCTTTAAGATAGGGAGATTTGTAAAAGCAAGAATTAAAATTATCTCACTCATTATGCCCAAAAATACGTATTTGTTTTTGAATAAGCCTATCTTAAATACAGAATTTCTTAGGCTTCTGCAACCCATAACATTTACTATTTGACAGACGATTATGGCAATGAGGCACATTGTTGTGGCTTTAAGATAAAGTGGGTCTGTGAATGCTAACTGTGTTCCCCATATCCAACCCCCTTGTTTTAACACCCACCAAAATCCATACAATCCTGCAGCAGCTTCGATTGGCCCTATAAGCCCATATGATTTTAGTATTAGGGGCACAGTTAGAAGTCGGTCTTTTCTAGAACGTGGCGGCCTTTCCATTACATCTATTTCAGCAGGCTCTGTTCCAAGAGCAATTGCTGGAAGCATATCAGTGCCTAAATCTATAGCCAATATTTGAACAACAGTCAATGGAAGGGGCACTCTAAACAGTACATATACTATGAATGGGACTATCTCAGGCACATTACTAACTAAGATGTAAGAAATAAACTTTCGGATGTTATCATAGACGGCCCTTCCTTCAAGAACTGCTTCCACTATGCTCTTAAAATTATCATCTATTAGTATTACGTCTGCAGCTTCTTTTGCCACATCAGTGCCACTCCCCATTGATATACCTATATCTGCCTCTTTTAAGGCAGGTGCGTCGTTTACTCCATCGCCTGTGACTGCCACAACTTCCCCCATCTGTTTTAGCGCCATGACTATCTCAAGTTTATTCTTTGGGGAAGCTCTTGCAAAAATAATTTCTGGATTACTCAATAAATTTTTCAATTCTTCTATTTTCATTTTTGTGACATCACTCCCTTCTATTACAGAAGGGGTGTCACTTTCAATTATACCTACCTCTCGCCCGATAGCTTCAGCTGTAAGTTTGTTGTCCCCTGTAATCATTATTATTTTAATTCCTGCATCCTTACATTTTTTAACTGCGTCCTTAACACCAAGCCTTGGAGGATCTATCATCCCAACCAATCCTAAAAATACTAAATCTTTCTCTACTTCTTCGGCCACATATTTTTCTTTTTTAGTTATAGGTCTATATGCAAGGGCTAAAGTTCTCAAAGCTCTCTTCTCAAAACTTTCAGCTTTTTCATGAAGGATCTCTTTATCTTTAGAAGATAATTCGATTTCTTTCCCATTTAATAATATCTTATTAGATAATGGAATGATAGACTCGGGAGAACCTTTAACATAAGCAGTAACTACATCTCCTTTGTATATCGTACTCATCATTTTTCTGTCTGACGAAAATGGAATCTCAAAAATTCTTTCTTCTAAGTTACATGTTTTATCAGTATCTATGATTTTTTTAGCTAAAACTAAAAGTGCTCCTTCTGTCGGATCCCCAATTATTGAGTACTTGCCATCTTCCAAAGTTAATTTTGAATCATTGCAGAAGAATGAAGTTCTTAGAAATGGAATTATTGGCTCAATATCTTTTTCTCCTATATCATTCCCATCGATCTGAAATTTTCCTTCAGGTGCGTATCCAACGCCAGAAACCTCAAGCTCTTTATCGTTAACAAATATTTTTTTAACAGTCATTTCATTTTGTGTAAGGGTTCCAGTTTTATCAGTACAAATCACCGTAGTAGACCCCAGAGTTTCAACAGAATTTAGATTCTTTATCAAAGCATTTTTCTTTGCCATTTTCTGAGCGGCTATCGATAGAGTCAAGGTAACTGCAGGGAGTAGACCTTCTGGAACGTTAGCAACAATGATTCCTATCCCAAAAATAAAATTTGCAGTGAATGTATTCCCTAAAGACCACCCTATTAAAAAGAATGTTATTCCAAGGAAAATTGCAATAATTGATATATACTTTATAAAATAGGATATTTCTTTTTGTAGAGGAGTTGGATCCTCTTTTATTTCCTGGGTAAGCCCAGCTATCTTTCCAAATTCTGTTCCCATTCCTACAGCAAAAACTATGGCTTTTCCAGATCCAGAAACAATAGCAGTTCCAGAAAAAACAATATTGTGTGATTCAAGAATATTCCCTTTAAATGGATCAGTATCCCTTTTTAGAGGTATAGATTCGCCAGTTAAAGGTGAATTATTGACCTTCAATTCATACTGCTCAATTAATCTTGCATCTGCCGGTACTTTATCCCCCTCCGACAAGATAATTATGTCTCCAACTACAACTTGATTTGAAGGGATTTCCTGTTCTTTATCTTCCCTTAATACCACTGCTAAAGGTGCCAATAGCATTTTTAGTGCTTCGGCAGCTCTTTCTGCCTTGTACTCCTGGTAAAAAGTAAAAAAGGCGTTGATAAAAATTACGGCAACTAATGCAATTCCAAGATTAATATTGCCTTCTCCAGGGGCCAAATACTCTCCTAAAAACGAAAGGCCACTTGCAATCCATAGCAAAATAGCAAAGAAATTAAAAAATTGTTTTAGAAGTTTAACGTACAGAGGGGTGATTCTTTTTTCCTGAATTTCATTTGGGCCAAATGATGAAAATCTTCTTTCAATTTCTTCCTTTGAAAGACCTTCTTTAGAGGATTGGAGATTATGGATTGCTTCTTCTACTGAAAGCTCATGTATATCTTTAATTGAGTTCATCAATGCTCTACTCCCTTGACCTCCAAAATAATAAGTTAGATGGAGTCCTTCTGAGTATATCTTCAACTTCATTTCCCATAAGAAACTCTTTGAGAGTATTCTGAGTTTTTGCTTTTACAAAAAGGAGATCGTAGTTTGAAGCCATTATTTCTTCCAGAATGCCATCTGTCGCATGCTCACATTCTCTAATCCTAAGATCTGTATCAATCCCCTTTTCTTTAAGTTGAGTAATAAATGAGGAATAATAATTTCTTGTTTCTACGAAAGCTTTTTGCATTTCTTCTTTTCCAAATCTTCCTTTAGGGTTTTTAATACAACGTAATACGGATACACTTAGATTTAACGATTTTGAAAATGTTTCAATTAAAAATAATCTTTCTTTGACATTATAATCTTTATCAGAAAGCGGAACTAATAATTTTTTATGTTGTTTTAAGGGCCTGACCTTTAC
This sequence comes from Methanofastidiosum sp., assembly GCA_035362715.1. Lineage (NCBI taxonomy): Archaea > Methanobacteriati > Methanobacteriota > Candidatus Methanofastidiosia > Candidatus Methanofastidiosales > Candidatus Methanofastidiosaceae > Candidatus Methanofastidiosum > Methanofastidiosum sp. The sequence goes on along the minus strand of DAOSDU010000009.1, from coordinate 53,406 downwards.
TATCTTAATTCCCATGACTGAAGATAAAGCATATTTCATTAATCTCTGGGCGAAGCTACCGATAAAGAATAAACCGTTTTCCTGCCTTTTTAATGGAATAATGATTAAATCGAGATCTTTGTCTCTAATAATTTTGTTTAAACCGTATAGTATGTCGTCCTTAATCTCTAATATTTCCGTTTCTATCCCTTCTTCCTTTACTATTTTTTTAATAAAGTCGATATTTTCTAAAACTTCTTTATTATTTGTATAAGGAACTAAGAAGAAAGATGCTTTGGAAGATTTAGAAATTAAAGCTGCATACATTGAAACTATTCTTACTTCTAGGCCCGCATCGACAATTAAAAAGATGCGTTTAAACATTAATACTTATTAGGAAAAGTAACTTTAAATATATTTCTTAGTTTTTAGAATACATCATGTATGAAAATACTAAAATAATAGCAACTATAATTCCGCCGATAAAAATACTTGAATTTAAAAAAAGTGAGTAGATAGGATCTGAAGAAGTTGTTGAAGGCAACCTGATTGAACCAACAAATGAAGTAAAAAGAATGTATCCAATTACTAGAAACGGGAGAAATCTGCCCAATCCAGTACTTTTTGGACGCCTTTTAGGAATCTGATCGAAATTATCCATAATATATACTCTGTCTACAACTTTATAAATGTTATAGGTTTTGAAAAATTAATTTTCTACACAATTTAATTTTATGATGAAAATAGTTCCTTTTGGTTTATTATCTTCAACTGTAATTGAACCGCCATAACGTTCAACTGTTTTTTTCACTATATAGAGCCCAAGTCCAGTGCCTCTGCTATCCCCAAAACTTAAACCTTCTTCAAAAATATTACCTTTTATGTCATCAGGTACCCCTTTTCCATAATCAGCGATTCTTATTTCACATTCATTATTATTCGAAGAAATATCTATATCTATTCTATCTGTTCTCCCGTGAATTACAGCATTTCTCATAATATTTTCAAACACAGAAAATAGTGCTTGGTCTGCTAATGCATTTCCATTCCCATTAATTTTTATTGGAACTTGAATATTCTTTGACACTTCATTAACTATTTTTCTAATATTTACTGGAGATAATTCTCCTTGATCTATTACAAAAGACTCGAGTTCTCTTATCCTATTTATTAAATCTATACCACTATCAACTGAACGGCTTAATTTATCAAGTAACGATTTATCTTTTTTTTCTTCATAAAGCCAAAGAGAAGTTTTCATCACAGCCAATTTATTTAGAAGATCGTGTCTGAGGATTTTGTTTATTACTTGTAAAGTTTCGTTTAGATCTTCAATTTGCTTATTTGACTCCTTAAGTTTTATTTCCATTTTTTTACGTTTTGTTATGTCATGGAGAACTACTAGCTGGCCCACAAAAAGCCCTTTTTTGTCATATATTTTCTTAAAGACAACGCCATAATACTTATCGTTATAGGGTATGATGGCATGGTAGTAATCATCAGAAATATGATTTTTGAAAACATCATTCATTTCTTTCCATTTAATAACTAGTTCTGAAAAGTTCTTACCTCTGACATTTGATATTTTTACATTGAAAATAGATTCAGCAGAAGTATTAAGATCGACAATTTGATTAATCCCTCCAAGAACTATAACACTATCAGGAATTTCATTAAAAACTGCCATATATGCGGTAGGAACTATGTCTAAGAGTTGTTCTCTTATAATCCCCCAGAATAAGACTAATCCGGTAAAGAGGAATGAAACAGAAGTCATATCAATAGGAAATGTTATTATTCGAAAAACATACACAAAGTTAGAAACCCATGGTAAGAAAATGCCCATAAAAAATATTAATCCCTGTTTTCTGTAAATATTATGGGTGATGTCAAGAGCATAAAAAATTAGTATAGTGCTCACTAATACCAAACAATGATTATAAAGAAATTGTACCCAAAACCATATCCCATATTTTTTTCCAAATGCCAATACTCCAGAGATAGTTTCAAGATAAATTGATTGTCTTATGAGGTGATGATAATCATTAGTCCAGATTAATGCTATTGTAATAATAGGAATAAGAAATAATAAATAAGTAAAGCGATTAATGTATTCTCCTCTACCAATATATTCTAATACAAATAGTAGTATGAAAACACCAGAAGTTACAACTCCAAAATAGGATATGTTCCCCCAAAAAAGTTTATCAGCTAAATTAGTGCTCAATAGATTAAAAAAATCTGCAAATGACCAAATGAAAACTGAACTAAGAAATAAAACTAAATATTTACTCCCAATGGTTCTTTCTCTTTTCAAGATTAAGACAATTAATAATGCTGATATTATTGAACTTAACAATAACGGTATCTGATACATTGTATATTGCATCATTTAACCTCAAGACTAGCAAAATAATGTGGTATAAGTTGTTGAATACTAAAATATTTTTTAAAGCTTTAGTATTATAATGAGGTTTTCGCAAAAATAATTAAGAAAAATACAGTATTTTATTTATATTTCAAGTTTAAAATCAAATCAACTAGAAACCCGATTATAATAAGAAATAATCCAAGAATTATTACCCCATAGGTAAGATTTGCAATCATAAATAATGAGGTAATTATCCCAAGAAACGGAATAACTGGGAATTTTCCAACGCTAAATGGGGCTTTGAATCCTGAATTTGTTGGTTTTTTATACCTAAAATAAATCACAGAAGCATTTATTACAATGAAAACAGCAAAAATTGTGAAATTTGTTAAATTAGCAATTGTTTTTAGGTCTCCAACAAACAGAAAAAGCATTGCTACAAAAACAATGAAAGTAATAGCAATCCAAGGGGTGCGAAATCTATTTCCCACTAAGGCAAATACTTTTGGGATAGCTTGTTGTTGCGCAACTCCATATACCAGTCTTGAACCAGTTAGTAGCATCATGAGGGCTGTATTGAACGTGGAAAATAATGCTATGAATGAAAGTATAATAAAGCTTTGTTCTCCAAAAACTTTTTCGGCAACCAATGCTAAAGGTGCTTGAGCCATTGATAGTTCATCCCATGAAACAACGCTAACAGCAGATATGCCAACAAGTATGTAGATAATTGTAGTAATAATCATGGAATACATAATCGCTTTTGGGATATTTTTCTCCGGATTTTTTGTTTCCTCTGCTAAACGAGTTATTCCTTCAAAACCAATATATCCGAAGAAAATTAAAGCCCCAGCCTCAATAATTCCCTTAAAACCGTGTGCGGCCTCAAAATAGTTAATAGATCCAATATAAGGTATTCCAATCAGTATAACTATTAATAACCCAATTATTTCAATTGCAGTAAACAAAATAGTGATTTTTGATGTTTGTCGTACTCCAATAACAAGGATTAATCCTATTATAAATAGTAAAACAAGTGCTACATGAAATACGGGAGTATTAAATAGCGCAGAAAAATACTGTGCGAATCCCATTGCTACTGTCGCACCTCCAACAATGCTCCCGGCAAGAAGAAGCCATGCGACAATCCATGCCATTATATCTCCAAAAGAGTTTTCAACATAAACATATTCAGCACCTGCTTTAGGAAATCTAGAGGAAAGTTCTGCATAGCTAAAAGCAGTTAGCATTGCAACAGAAGCGGAAATAATAAAAGAAAGCCATATAAAATTTCCACTTAATCCAACTGCTTCACCAATTATAACATAGATGCCTGCGCCCAATATTATTCCAACGCTCATAAGTGTCAGTTGCCAAAGAGATAAAGAACGTTCTAATTCTGCCATACTATTGCCTCTTATTCTTTCTCCAGTTATTTTGATACGACGATAATGAGTTATAATCTAGATAGGATTTTAACCCTAAATTGAGAGAAAAAGGATTAAAATCCATCAATCACTTCTCTGATTTTATTTTATGATTTTGAATATATTTAAAATTTTGCATAATTATGTAATACTATAATCCCATTAAATAAAACTTTAATTATATTTTTATTTTATTGTTAATTTTATCAAATGTTAACAATTCCATAAAAAGTCGATTAGGACATTATTTTGTAAAAACAGTGCTCCGGCTGGGATTTGAACCCAGGTCTCAAGCTCGAGAAGCTCGAATGATTGGCCGGTCTACACCACCGGAGCTTTTATCAATCCATTAGCCTTATACTTAAAAAATTTACGGTTTATTGCTCAAAGATAGTTTTATAAGTTTCTTAAAAGTAAACAATTTCACCGGTGGCTAGATGATTACATTGGAATATATGATTTATGCAACGTGTTTTTGCCTTATTTTTGGGGGTCTTTCTTTTAAATTTAGGGCGGTTGATCTTTCTGGTTTTATTGCCGGTGTTTTTGTTGGAATTCCAATTATTATTTTTGGCGGATTTAGATTTTTTTTCATTTTAGCATTCTTTTTTATAACTGCGTCCATGGCTACAAAATTCAAATATGAAGAAAAAAGTAGGAAGGGTGTTGCCGAGAAAAACAAAGGTGCAAGAAGCTACATTAATGTATTAGGAAATGGTATTGTGGCCTCTTTTTTTGCAGTTTTGTACTATGTTGGTCCCGTCTATTTTAATTTAGAAAGTAATATATTCTTACTTGGTTTTCTTGGAGCCCTGGCAACTGCAGCGGCAGATACTGCTGGGGGGGAAATAGGAAGATTATCTAATTACAAACCACGATTGATAACTAATCTAAAAGTTGTAGAAACTGGTTCTGATGGAGGGGTAACTCTTTTAGGAGAAATAGCCGAACTTATTGTTGCTTTTCTAATAGGCGTGATGGCATATTTTGCAGGGCTTGGGGATGCACGCATTATATTAATCACAGGTGTCGCAGGATTCATAGGGGCAAACATTGATAGTATAGTAGGTGCAACACTTGAGACATGGTATGGCTTTTTTGGAAACAATCATACCAATATTACGGCCACCATTGCTGGGGGAATTTTAGGTTCTGTTCTACACTTTTTTTAAGGTTTAGATATTTTTGCCATGAACAATCCATTGGTATTATGGACATGAGGGAGTGATCTTCTGCATAATAGAATTTCATCAGATAGTTTTCTTCCGAATACCTCGCTAAATCCTTTTTCAAGTGGAATACCATTAATATCAGCATCAATCTCCAATAGTTTTATGTCAAAATTATCTAAAGCCCATTGCACAACAAATTCGTTTTCTTCTGGCTCTAGGCTGCATGTTGTATAAAGAAGAGTTCCACCACTTTTTAAACATTGGATAGCTGCTTTTAGAAGTTTTTTCTGAATTTCACTTAAGAAAATTATATCATGAGTACTCTTCAAAGATTTTCTCAAACTATCCTTCCTCATTATACCACTGCCCGTGCAGGGTGCGTCTAGGAGAATTTTATCTGGACTATTCTTTATTTTTGTTATCTCTTCTCCGTTCAAATTAAAGACGGCAATATTCAAGCACCCTAATCTAGAAATATTGTTCTTGAGAGCAGAAAGTCTTCTCTTGTTTATATCAAAAGCATAAATCAAACCTTGATTCTGCATCATTGCAGAAAAATGTGTTGTCTTCCCTCCGGGGGCGGCGCACATATCTATTACAAAATCATTTTTATCTGGTGAAAGGATAGGAGAAACAATCATTTCTGCAACACCTTGAATGTAAAAATATCCTAGGAGATTTTCTTGTGTAGAAGAAATTGAGAACTTTGATTCTTCTATAATAAAACCAAAATCATTAATATTTTTTAATACAAATCCATTTTCTGTTAGTCTTTGGTACAGGTCATCTCTTGATATTTTTAGAGTATTTACTCTAATTGAATCTTTGTTCTCTGTTTCATTGGCTGCTATGAATTCGCGCAGTTTCTCACCAAACATTTCATTATATCGCTTGAGATTGTCAAAGCTATAACCGTACTCCCTCGCTATGTCGCTTAATTTCATCAAATCAACAAACATATAAAATACAATCACATTAAAATAACTTATGCTTGAACTCGAGATGAAAGCAAAGATAGACAAGTATACAAGAGGAAGAATTGATCAAATATTAAGAAAAGCAGAGTTTATTGAAGAAAAAGTCGAAGAAGATATATATTTTTCTTCGCCCATAAGAGATTTCAAAGAAACAGATGAGGCGTTACGAATAAGGTATTCAGGCGAAAATGCTATTTTAACATATAAAGGGCCAAAACTAGATAAGATATCCAAATCAAGGGAAGAATTTGAGGCATTTGTTTCTGGAGAAATAGAGGAAATCCTTCAAAAACTAGGATATAAAAAGATATTAAATTTAAGAAAAAAAAGAAAAGTGTATCTGTATAAAGATTATACTGTGTCAATAGACGATGTTGAAGATCTTGGCGAGTATATTGAAATAGAACTAAAATCAGAGAATCTTCAAGACATTAAAAGAATAGAAAATCTGTTTGAGGTCCTTTTTCTAGAAAGTGAAAGAAGGTCCTATCTTGAACTATTGCTTTTGGAAAAAAAATAAATTAATATATTTTAAATCCTTCTTTAGAAAGAACCTTATTTGCAAGTTCAATGTTGTCCACTTTTAGTACCAGTATCTTTTCATTGTTAATAAATCCAAAGCCGAGTGCGTCTTCAATGTTGACATTATTTACTCCAAGAATTTTTGCAATTTCAGAGATTGTTGTATTATTTACGTTAACACCGACTACTTCTTGTATATTTGCAATCATTTCATGCTTTGATAGTATTGAAGCACCTTTCTTTACATCGTCTATTATGAGTCTTACTATGCCAAAGTCACCTGCGTCCGCAATTGCAAGCCCTGATATGGGGAGCCCTTCTTTAGATAGTTCATCGATTATCTTCGAAAGTCTTTTTGGTTTGTTTTCAATGAATACTGATAGTATCTCCAAGCGTTTCACCTTTTCTTTGTCTGGATGAATGGTCCAGTTAAAGTTTCTTTCAAAACTTTTTCGGGTGGGTTCTTAGTAACAAGGCTTACAACGACCATTGTTATTACAGCTAAAACGAAGCTGTACATACTAAAGTGCATTGGTAACTTCATTATAAACTGGTGGACAAATCCAAAGGCTATAGATGTTGAAAATCCAACTGCCATTGAAGCAATTGCACCCTCTCTTGTGGCTCTCTTCCAGTATAGTCCTGCAAGTAAAGGCATTACAAATGTGGAAAGCATTATACCTATTCCCATCCAGATTAATAGCGCTAGAAGTTGAGGTGGTGTTATGGCCATGTAAAGTGTAAAGACGGCTGCAATTACTACCACTGCCCTGCTCAGATTCATAATCGTTTTATCCTTTGCCTTTGGATTTATCAAGTTCTTGTAGATATCCCAGCTTACTGAACTTCCTATTGTAAGCATTAGTCTGTCTGTGGTGGACATTACCGCCGATAGAACTATTACTGCAAATAGTGGCCATATAAATGTCGGCAAAGAATGATTAACTGCAGCAACAAACGAGTAGTCAGCATACGGAACCGTCATTACTCCGTCAACCACCATTACCCTAGCACCAAATCCAACAATCTTTATTAAGTACATAATTACGACGTATATTCCAAATGCTGCAAATGGTGCAAATTTAAAGTATTTGTCCTTTTTAACTGCAAGAACGTTGTTAATAATATGTGGCGCTGATCCAAGACCTATCGCAAGCAGGAAGAAGAAAGACACCAAATATAATGGAGTCATGAATGCGTATCCTGCATATGGTGGATGTGCTTGTGGGTAAGCAAGATTTACCATGTTTGGATCTATTGAAGCTAATACTGTGTTAATATGTGTAAATCCGCCAGCTGCATTTATCACAAATGGAGATACTATTAATACTCCTGCTATGATGAATACCCCCTGTATTAGATTTACCCATGCAACTGCATATAATCCACCTAATACCACGTACAATAGAACTATTATACCTGCTATTAGAAGGGCTTCAGTATGAGTTATACCAAACAGCCATACAAGCACTATACTTATCGCTGTGTATTGACCAACAAGATAAATGCCGCTTGTAACAACTACGGCAAGTCCTGAAAGTGCCCTCATAAGCCTTGGGCTGTAAAATCTGTTGGCAAAGTAGTCTTGAACTGTCATATATCCCATTTTTTCTGAAATTTTGTGCAGTTTTGTACCGTAGAACAGTATGCATATTGCTGTTGTCAAGGGAACAAATATCTGCTCCCAAATACTGGGCCAGCCTGCAGTATATCCGAGTCCTGCTACACCCAATATACTCATACCACTTGTTGCAGAGGAGATTATAAGTATAACAAAGAACCAAAATCCAAGACTTCTTCCTGCAACTATGTAATCTTCACTATTCTTAACTTTTTTAGATGCCCATGCACCTATGGCGAGTATTACCAAAAAGTAGAGTACAACTAGAGATGTCGTCAATATTGATGCCATTATTTTCCCTCCTCTGGTTTGTATTTAAATCCCCAAAACAAAAGTAAAAGGGCTATTACTACTGGAACTATTAGAACAACATAAAATGTTGTTTCTGGTAGACCAAATATCATTTAATTCCTCCTATCCTTCTAAATTTCTTTTATCGATGACTCGTTGAGCTTTACCTTGGGACCTTGGTATAGTCCCTTCTTCAACAAGCTTAACGTTTGCTTTTACTAAAAGAACGCTCTTTAGATCCTCTTCGACTTTGTCTTTAAGTTGAATCAGATCTTTCAAATTTCCTGTGAAAAGATCCTTTGTTACCTCTATCTCAATTGTCAAATAATCAAGAGGCCCCTTTCTTTCAACAATTATGGCGTAATGGCCTTTAAAGACCGAATTTTTCAAAATAACCTCCTCAATTTGACTTGGGAAAACATTGACGCCTCTTATGATGAGCATGTCATCACTTCTTCCGTGAAGCCTTTCAATTTTTCTAAAAGGAAGTCCACAATTACACTTGTCTTCGTATATTACAGAAATATCCTTAGTACGGTATCTAAAGAGTGGCATTGCTTCCTTCCATAAGGGGGTGAATACTAGTTCTCCCTTTTCACCTTCTCCTAGAACTTCTCCAGTTTTTGGGTCGATTACTTCCATTATGAAATGATCTTCCCATACATGAAGTCCATCTTTTTCTTTACATTCAACAGCTACGCCAGGCCCGCAGAGCTCAGAAATTCCATAGTTGTCGTAAGCATTGATATTAAACAGTTCTTCAATTCTCTGTCTCATGCCCTCGCCCCAAGGTTCTGCTCCAAAGACTCCAATCTTTAATTTAAGGTCCTTTTTAGGATCAATTCCCATTTCTTCAACTGATTCCCCAAGATATATTGCATATGAAGGTGTGCTTGTAAAGGATGTTGTACCAAAATCACGCATTATTTCTATCTGTTTCTTGGTATTGCCGGACCCTGTTGGGATTACAGAAATGCCAAGCCTTTCAGCACCATAGTGAAAACCAAATCCTCCTGTAAAGAAGCCATAGTTGTAGATAATCTGCATTGAATCTTTTTTTGTTAGACCAGTCGTTGCCAAAACTCTCGCCATTAGATTAGACCACGTATCAAGATCGTTTTTTGTGTAGTAAACAACTGTAGATTTCCCGGTAGTTCCAGAAGATGCATGAAATCTTACTATATCTTCCATTGGAACTGCCATGAGACCAAACGGGTAATTGTCCCTAAGATCGTTTTTTGTTGTAAATGGAAGTTTCTGAAGATCATCGATATTTTTTATATCATCTGCTTTCAAGTTGCATTTTTTCAATGTATCCTTAAAAAATCGAGAGTTTTTAGAGGCGTAATCTACGCAACATCTTAGTTTTTTATTCTGATATTCTATTATCTCCTCTCTGGATTTGAACTCCAAAAAAACACCCCGTTAAATTTCCCCAAGTTGGGGATAAAATTTCACGAGGGAATTCAATAGCCATAATAATAATAGCAATAAACGGAAGAGAGAGCATTCTCAAAAAGAACATAAGTAGGTTTGAATAAATTCTCCCTCATTGAATCCCTCATAGTAAAAACAGACAGGATATTTATAAGGTTTTCTAATTTTTTGAGAATTTTTTGAATAGTGTTCTATAGTTCAAGAATATAATGAAAAGGATAAGAAATCCATTTAAACATTTGTTTAAAATCAAACTTATGAATAAAAGAATTATAATTATTAGTTGTATTAGTGCCGGAATTTTGACTTATTTTAATATTCCCTTGCAATGGGGAAATCCAAATCTTGGAACTACGCCCGTATCTATCATTTCACTATTCTCCCCCATGGGTGGTGCGATTACGGCCCTTGTTAAAGGTATTAGTTCATCAATTTACACAGGCAGGATTTATGTTGAGATGGCGGCCGGAGTGGGAGATGTCTTGATGGCATTAGTCACTTATTATCTTCTAAAAAAAATTGGAAAAGAGAGGGCGATAATAGTTGGACAATTCTCAAGATATATATTTACATCAACTCTTGTAGCTATTTCTGTTTCAATTTTTAGAGATAATAATATTAGTGAAATTCCAATAATCTGGATCGATATGTTTCCAGCCATTACTATATCGATAATTGTAAATATAGTTGCTGCAATAATAATTTTAAAAGTATTTGGGGGTAAAATAACTAATTATTTGTCTGACGTGCCTTGAGAAACAAGTTCTTAAAAAAATAAAATAATAAGTTATTGAGACTTTAAAAATAAATATTAAAATATTATTTTATTTTAATTTCAAAAGACTTCTCATCTATTGGAGGAACACTTTCCCATGGCCTAGCATAAGAAAACTTAATGTTAGTGTTTGTGTTGGATCCAATTACCTTGAATTCAAATATTTCTGTTCCGCCACTTCCCATAAGCTGCGGTTCATCGGCTTTGTAGGATGTATCGACTAATTGAATTAGAGTTTCATCAAAATCTGCATTCCATTGATATCCCGTAGTTGGATTAGATTTGAGGGTAATTTTGAATGTATCTCCTTTTTTTACATTAATAGCTCCTTGCGTATCTTCGGTGTAAGTTTTCTCTTGTGCTCCAAAGAAGGTGAAATATGCAGCTATGGCAAGTAGAATAATGATGATCCCTCCGATTATTATTTTTTTATTTTTTTCCATTTATACCACCTGTTCGGCATATTACATGTATCTTTTATATTTTTAAATATAGTGATATGGTTCAATATATTCTGAAGCTAAATAAGTCAAATTATAGTTCTAAGAAGTGTATTAAAATAAATAAAATAACTAATACTAGATTTATTACCTCCCAACTATATTCTCAATCTCTTTTATTGTAGCTTTTCTCTGTTTCTCCTTTCCATAAAGGGCAAATATTTTTTCTGCAGTTTCAAGAGCTCTTATCGCAGAGTCTAACCAATTGATCAAATCTGCCGAAAAAATCTTCAATCCATATTCTTTTCTAAATTCTTCACTAATCCTATGGGGAGATAATTTTGCTTTTCTTAAATCTAATAATCTTTTTCCAATCTCAATCTTTGGGCAATTACAATATGGGGCATCTTTACAACCACAGGCAAAAAACTCAGTTAGAAGGTTAATCAAGACTTCTTCACCGTGCCTAGATAGGGCTTCTTTTCTATTTTGGAAGTAAATTTTTTCTAGAGTTGTTCCAGAGAAAAGAGAAGACGAATCAATTTTTAGAATAGCTTGCAGTTTACTCGTGAGGTAAGTATTGGGAAATGGTAAAGTTTGAAAAATAATTTCCCTAACGTCCTCTCTATTAAATTTCTTCATGAAAAGTGCATGGGGTATTTTAAGAAAATTTGAGGAGACTATTCTACCAAATTTAGTAATATTTGTTTTATCTGCCTTGATATCGATCAATCCTTCTTTTCGTAAAGTATCAATAAATGCATTGTCAAAAGAGGGTGCAAATCCCATTTCAAAATTTCTTTTTATTTCACCAATAGATAAATTGGAAAATGTGGAAATAATAGATAATGTTCTTTCTAGTGATGTATCGGTGTCATATTGTATATCTACCTTCTCAGATTTGTTATCTAAAAGATAGAAACAATGTTCCTCTTCAGAAACATCACCGTACTTTTCTTGTGGATCTATCAAAAGGTAGGCCTTTCCTTTGTCGTGAAAAGAAGGTCTGCCTGCCCTACCTATCATCTGTTGGAATTCGAATATCTTGAGTGGTTCTATCCCCATGGAAAGCGTTTCGAAAGTTACTGCTGATGCTGGGAAGTCAACACCTGCAGCAAGTGCTGCCGTAGTGACGACTGTGTCAAGCTTTCCTTTCCAAAATTTATTTTCTATTTCTCTTCTCTCCTTAAAAGGAAGGCCAGAATGGTAAGCTGCTGCGTTTATCCCCCTTGTCTTAAAATGTTCAGCAAGAGAGTGACAATTCTTTCTTGAATTAGAAAAAACAATTACTTGCCCTCTGTGGCCTTTTGAAGAGATTTCTGAATTTTCCTTTCTTATTAATCTAGAGATAGTATGAAGTTTCCCACCGTGACCAGTGCAAAAAATAACATGCCTTTCAAGTGGAACAGGCCTCTTGTCATAACTGACAAGTTCCATTTTGAGTATATCTGAGAGTTCCTTTGGATTCCCAACAGTTGCAGATAATCCAATAAACTGAGCCTTTGGGCACAAAATATATAGTCTTGATATTAAGCTGTCTAATAGAGGGCCTCTTTCTTTGTCTTGAAGCATGTGAATTTCATCTATTACAACAGTAGAAATGCCATTAATAGTAATTCCAGACCTAAAAATCTGGTCTATGCCTTCATATGTTCCAATTATTATGTCAGCATCTAAAGACCTGTTTATATCTTTTGGATTTTCGGCAATTCTAGATAACCCGACTCTTAAAGAAACACTGTTATTTGGATAATTCTCTCTAAAGTCCTCATACTTCTGCAAAGAAAGTGAAACTAAAGGAGATAAGTAAAGTAATTTATCTCCTTTTTTATATCTTGAAAAAAATGATAATTCTCCTATCAATGTTTTTCCTGAAGCAGTTTCGCTCATAACAAGAAAATTATTGCCTTTGAATAATCCCTTGTCTATTGCGATGGACTGTACCGGTGTAAGTTCATTGATACCTCTTGAAGAAAATCTGTCTTTGAATTCGCTAGATATATCAAGGTCGGATATTTTATGAATTTTAATGTCAAGGGGAGAAGAGTCAATTCTATCGTACATTGTAATAGAAGAATCTCTTGTAGGATCAAACTTTGGATCAAAAACCATAAGCACCCTGTCAACGTCAGAATATCTTTTCAACAATTTCTCGGCAAGTTTTGTGTCCTTGATCCCCTTATAGTTCAAATCTTTTGCAATTTCAGATTTTGCACATATTTCACATATTGGCTCGGAGTGATAGGTGTAGGGAGTTCCTTTAGTATTGATTCTATTTTCAATCAAGCAGAACTTGCATAAAGAAATATAGTCAAATTTAGCACCATAAGATTTTAGCATGTTAACAAATAAATTCAATATCTCCTCTGTGAAGTGGTCTTTTGATACATAAATTGTATCGCTTCTTAGAAGTTTAAGTGATTCTTTTGGCATCAAGATTGTTTCTTTATCGTCTTCAATCTTTCTAAATTTTTTAGGAACAAATCGCTCTCCGTCTTGGGCAAGAACAAGAAGATATTTTGTAGTAATCTTCCCACTAAGAACTTCTAGGATTTCAACTTCATCTTTTTTCTTCTTGTTCCTTACAGCTATGAGCATTATATGAAGCCTTTTCCACAATATTTATAAAATAACCTTTTTAAGATAGTAAAGGTGCTCCTTTGAAGGTTCTTATTGCTGGTAATTTCGATGTTATTCATCCCGGTCACATCTATTTTTTAACAGAAGCATCAAAATTAGGGGATGTCACCGTTGTTGTAGCAAGAGACGACACTATAAAGAAGTTCAAGGGACGCGCCCCGATTTTTAATGAAAATGAACGCAAATTAATTCTTGAAAATCTTAAGATGGTTGAAAATGTCATACTTGGAGATCAAAAAGATTTTTTTACGCCAGTCCTGGCGGAGAATCCGGATATTATTTTTCTGGGTCCTGACCAGTATTCCTCGTGGATCGAAGAACGTATCAGTAAGAGTGGACTTAATACAAAAATAATGAGGCTTGACAAGAGATTGCCTTACAGTTCAAGTGAACTTAAGAAGAGGTTTTTAAAGGTATACACATTAGATTCTATTAAGTGAGACCCAAAGATATAATTATCACAGGATTTTCATATGTTCAAAGAAATACCTCGTATAGATATAGACGAGATAGTAGATAAGGCATTTAGAAATGCTAAGAAAAAAGCACTCTCTAGTAAAAAAAATATCAATGAGATTGTTAAAGAGAAAGAATCGATTAGAGTTACTGTTGCTGGAGAAAATCTAGCAGAGTCACTTTTCAAAGTTGTAGAGAGATATCCTTCTTTTGATAGATTGCCTCCTTTCACAAGAGAGTTAATAGACGTAATTGTTGGAATAGATAAATTAAGACACAACCTAGGTGCTCTTTCTTTTGCAGTGAATACAATTAACGCAGTTAAGATAGAGTATATAAAGAATATTAGAAGGGCAAAGTCCTCTCAGGACGCATCATTTCTAAGAAAACAGTGCTATGGCAGATATATCTCAATATTAAAACAGGTAGAAAAAAATCTAAAATTTTTGAATAATGCGAGAGAGAAACTAAAAAATCTTCCTTCAATAAATCCTGATTTATACACAGTAGTCATAGCAGGATTTCCAAATGTAGGTAAATCTTCGCTACTAAAAGCTTTAACTAACTCTGAACCTGAAATTAATTCTTATCCATTTACAACAAAAGGTATTAATGTTTCATCATTTTCTTATAATAAAAGAATGATCCAAGTTGTAGATACGCCCGGGCTATTAGATAGAGAGCTTAGTTATAGAAATCCAATTGAATTGCAGGCTATATCTGCATTGAAGTATCTTGCAAAATTAATTTTATTTGTCTTTGATCCAACTGAATCATGTGGATACACTATGGCAGACCAGATGAATCTGTATAATGAAATATCTGAGAGTTTTGTAGGCGTTCCATTTATAAAAGTTTTAAATAAAATAGATTTAAAAGATTGGGGTTTTAAAGACGACATGGGAGGCATAAAAATATCAGCTCAAGAAGGGTCAAATATAGATGCCTTGAAAAAAAATATTGAAGATATACTTTTCAAGTATTTTGAAGAAGAGGTGGATTACTTTGAAAAAGATTGATTCTGAATCTAAAGGGATAACAGGTTTTTTAAGAACTTTTAAGCAAATTGTTGAAGACATTAATAAAGAAAAAGAAATTAAAAAAATAGTGTTTACTGGAAATAAGTTTACTTGCACTCCTTTTGTTGAACTTTTAACATATGTGATTAGATCAATGAACAAAGAGATTATTTATGTTCCTGCAATTAACTTAGATGAGCCCTATAAGGTAATTTTGTCAAGTGTTGACTGTGATTTTGTTAAAGGAGGGGACCCATACAATCCCGAATTAGTGGTAGTGATGGGGGGACTTGCTATGCCAGGTGGCCCTGAAATTCCTTCTGTAGAAAAGTTTTTAGAAAAAATTGGAAACAAAGATAAAAAAATAATTGGTGTTTGCTTCATGAGCATTTTTGAAAAATCAGGATGGTGCAATGTAATACCATTTGACCATATGATTGATATATTTATGGACAGTTCAATATTCAGGAGATAAAATGGAACTCAAAAGCTGTAAAAAACTATACATGAAGGATACTCACAGAGCTATCCCTCCAGAAGAAACGCTTGAAATTGTCAAAAATAAGCTTGAGATATGTGGAATAACAAGAGTTGCAGATATAACTGATCTAGATAGACTTGGAATTCCAGTTTTCTCTGCTGTAAGACCTGATGCGTCGCAGGGCTCAGTGTCAGTCTATAATGGGAAAGGAGTATCTAAAACTGAGGCAGAAGTATCTGCGATAATGGAAGGTATCGAAAGATATTCTTCTGAAGTTAATGAAGAGATGATTTTAGATTCTTCAGAATCTGAATTGAACGGAAAAGTTAATTATTTATCACCTTATGAATTAGCATTGCCAGCCCAAGAAATGTATAATGAATATATAAAAATAGGGTGGGTTAAAGGTTACGACCTTATTAGAAAAGAAGAAATCTATGTACCTGCAAATTCTGTATTTCATCCCTATCCTCTAAAAAGAGATTACCCCCTTTTCAGAACAAACACAAATGGATTGGCTTCGGGGAATACTTTAGAAGAAGCAATTTTTCATGGCTTATGCGAAGTTATTGAAAGAGATGCATGGTCTCTTGTTGAGATGAAAAGAACTTTCCCCAAGGACCTTGTAATTGAGATAAATGATCCTTTACTTGAAGATTTTCTCAATAGATTTAAGGAAAATGAAATAGAAATTGTTTTTAAAGATATTACTTCTGATGACATAAAAGTTCCAACAATTCTTGCTGCAATTGATGATTTAAAATTAAAGGATCCAACTCTTATGGTAATGGGCATGGGGACTCATATCGATCCAAAAGTAGCATTGTATCGTGCGATAACTGAAGCTGCACAATCAAGGTTAACCCAAATCCACGGTGCCAGAGAAGACACTCAGAAAGCAGAAATGAAGAGAAGGATAGGCTACGATCGTATCAGAAAACTAAACTGGTATTACTTAAATAAATTTGGAGTTGAAACAAAGACTTCGGATTTCACAGCTAAAGCTTCAGACGATATCCTAGAAGACATTAACACATTATTAAATATTTTAACTAAGAATGGAATTAACAGAGCAATCGTTGTTGATATCACAAGAAGTGAACTTGGAATACCTGTAGTAAGAGTCCTAGTTCCTCAACTTGAACAGTATGGTATTGATAACTCAAGAATCGGATCAAGAGGGCGGATGAGAGAAGTTGATAAGAATTATTATCTATTTGGGCCCAAGCCTTCCTCTAGAAGAGGCTAAAAATATTTTGTCTTCAGATAAAAATAGAGAAGTTATCTACGCCCCTCCCATTAGAAGAGGAGATATTCCAAAGGCTGTTTCAGAAGATTTTGATATAATTGGGATTATTGATGGAGTTTTTTTTAGGGAAAGTGCGGTATCGCCTAGGGAGTTAATGGAAGTTCTAAAGAGTGGCATAAAAATATATGGCGCTTCGAGTATGGGCGCTTTACGAGCTTCAGAACTTGATAGGTATGGAATGATAGGAGTTGGAAAAATTTATCAGTGGTACCGAAATGGTACTTTTAATTCTGATGATGAAGTCGCATTATCCTTTGATAGTGAAGAATTTATCCCAATATCGGAACCTCTTGTAAATATTAGAGAAACAATAAAAAAAGCCGCAGATGAAAACATAATAAGTCTTGAAGAATCAGAAATACTATTCAAATCAGCAAAAAGTTTGTATTTTCCAGAAAGACAATGGGACAAGATAATTAAAAACTCAGAAAAAACACTAGGTAGTATACTATCCAATTTTTCCGTATTTGTTAAGTATAACAGAGTTGATATAAAGAGAGAAGATGCTGTTCTTCTTCTTAAAAAGATAGACGAAGATTCGAAATAGTTATAAGTTTCTATCTTAAAGATTTGTCATGAGAAGCAATAAAGATCTCTTTGATGAATCTAAAAAATATCTTTGTGGAGGAGTAAATAGTCCTGTTCGGGCCATGAAACCTTACCCTTTTTTTACCGAAAGAGCCAAAGGTCCAATGTTATTGGATGTTGAAGGCAACAGTTACATAGATTATTGCTTAGGTTACGGCCCGATGATGCTGGGACATAAAAATCCTGAAATCATTGATGCTGTAAAACACCAACTTGAAAAAGGTACAGATTATGGAACGCCAACTGAAGAAGAGATTACTTTTGCAAAGAGATTATCCCAAATTGTGCCCAATGTAGAAAAGATTAGGTGCGTTAATACTGGCACTGAAGCGACAATGAGTGCTATTCGACTTGCTAGAGGTATAACCCAACGAGATAAGATAGTAAAATTTGATGGGGGATTCCACGGCGCCCATGATGTAGTTTTGGTAAAGGCAGGATCTGGAGTAATGACTACAGCTAGCCCCGGTTCAATGGGAATACCTAAAGATTCTATAAAAAATACTATTTCTGTACAATTTAACAACATCGAGGCATTATCATCCATAGTTGAGAAAGGCAATGTTGCAGCAATCATAATAGAGCCGATAATTGCAAACGCAGGCTGTATCCTACCTGAAAAAGGATACCTAAAGGAAGTAAAAAGGACTGCAAAGCAGAACGGAACTTTATTAATTATGGACGAAGTTATCACAGGATTTAGAGTTGGCCTAGGTGGAGCTCAAGAATGCTTCAAGGTCAATGGTGACATTATAACTATGGGGAAAATTATTGGCGGAGGCTTTCCACTTGCAGCGTTTGGTGGAAAGAAGAAGATAATGAATGAAGTATCACCAGAAGGTCACGTATATAATGCAGGTACATTCAATGGAAATCCCGTTTCTATAGCTGCAGGATTAAAGACTCTAGACATCTTAGAAAGGAAAGAAACATACCCAAAAATAAAGAATATGACAGATAAAATCACAGACGGTATTTATGACATGACTTCAAAAATGAAAACTGCTCTGTACAGTGCCCCCGGAATGTTCTGTTTATACTTCGGTGTTGAAAAAGTTAAGAATTATCAAGATGCAAAAAAATCTGATACAGAAATGTTTAAGAAATTCCACAAAGAACTATTAAAAAAAGGTGTATTCTTACCACCTTCACAATTTGAATGTAACTTCTTATCAATAGACCACGATGAGGAAGTAATAGATAAAACTTTAGAAAGCATGAGTTCTGCACTAAAGACAATTAAAAGATGAGGATAAAATGAAACTTATTTGCGGTACTAGAGGCTCAAAGCTAGCTTTGACTCAAACTGATGAAGCAATTAGTGATTTATGTAAAAATACTGGAATTGAAGTTGAAAAAAAAATAATAAAAACTAAAGGGGACCAGGTTCTTGACCTTCCATTGCACAAGATTGGGAGTAAAGGTCTATTCATCAAAGAAATCGATGATGCCCTTATTAACAATCAAATTGATTTTGCCATTCATTCTCTAAAGGATTACCCAACTGATATCCTGCCTGAACTTGAAATTTGTACCATCACGAGGAGAAGACCTCCTTATGATGCCATAATAAGTCTTGAAGAATCGATAGAAGATCTACCAGAAGAAGCATCGGTGGGTACATCCTCTTTAAGGAGAAAGTCTGAAATATCAAGAATCCGCCCAGATCTAGACCTTAAAGATATAAGGGGAAATTTAGACACAAGAATAAGAAAACTAAATGAAGGCCTCTATGATGCAATTATCGTTGCAGAAGCCGGATTTTCAAGATTGTATGGAGATATAAAAGAGATTGAAGGTTACAAATTTTCTCGAATAAGTCCAGAAATTATTATTCCGGCTCCGGGGCAAGGTGCATTGGCTATTGTATGCAGAAAAGATGACTCAAAAATAAAAGAAGTATTAAAAACTATTGATGACGAGAGGACAAGAATAGAAACGATTTGTGAAAGGCAGTTTATGATTGATGTTGGAGGAGGGTGTAACCTTCCTGTGGGTGCCCTTTCTTTCATAAATGAGAATGAAATAGAACTCAAAGCATTCGTGGGAGATTTGGAAGGTACTAAATCGATCAGGGGTGAAATAAAAGGGAACAAGAAAGATTATATAAGGATAGCTAAAGAGCTTGCTAAGAGAGTGAATATTAGAGAGTGATCTTTTGGTTGTATATATAGTAGGTGCTGGGCCGGGCGATCCGAAGTTAATCACGGTAAAAGCCCTAGAAATGATAAAAAAAGCTGATGTTATCCTATATGATAAACTTGTAAGCAAGGATTTACTTTCATACTCCAAGAAGGGATGTATAAAAATATATGTTGGAAAAAAATCAGAAGGGTCGAGCCAATTTCAAGAAGATATTAATAAAGAACTAGGCAACTATGGAGAAAAATACAATATTGTTGTTAGACTAAAAGGTGGAGACCCCTATATATTTGGTAGAGGTGCTGAGGAAGCGATGTACCTCTACGAGCGAGGTATACCTTTTGAAGTAATCCCAGGTATTTCATCAACTATATCATGCCCCATGTATTCGGGCATCCCACTTTCGTATAGAGAATCAAATTCAGCGTTTGCTTTTTTAACTGGCCACGAGGCTGAAGATAAATCATTTAGCATAAATTGGGACAAACTTCCAGACACACTAGTAATTGTAATGGGCATAAAAAACAGAGCTGCGATAGCTCAAAATCTAATTAAAGCAGGATTCGATCCAAAAACTCCAGTTGCGATAATTAAAAATGGAACTACCTTACTCCAAGAGACAACAGTGTGTGACCTAAGTACCTTGGGAGAAATTCCTGCCGAGGCACCTTCTGTGATATTTGTGGGCAAAAATGTGTTGTTTAGAGATAAACTTGACTTCTTTGAAAAGAAATTATCCCTCATAAAAGGAAAAGAAATATTCATTTCCAGAGAAAATGGTGAAGAATTAGAAATTATGAAAAGAATGGGCGCACTTGTCTTTGCATACTCCCTTATCGACATAATTAATATTGACTTTAAGGTTCCCAAGTTATCGGATTATGATGTCATTGTCCTTACAAGCGCAACAGGTGTTGATATGCTCAAAGATATTGAACTACCAAAGAATAAAGAGTACTACACAATAGGGCCAAAAACTGAAGAAAAGTTAATTCAAAGGGGCATATACCCAAGAATACCTGAGAGATACAATTCAAAAGAACTAGCAAAATTTATGATATCAGAATTTAAGGAAAGAAAAAAGATTTTGACTTTGAGATCGCAAGAAGCTCCTGATTATTTAGAAGAACGATTAAAGGAATTTCACGACGTTACAAGGGTTGATGTCTATAAAGTTAAAATGAGGGATGGTATACCAGAAAAAAAGAATTTTGATATAGCATTCGTTTCAAGCTCTTCAAATGCTACAGCCTTTAAGAAGAAAGGATTAAAAGCAGAAATTATTGTCTCAATCGGACCAGAAACTAGTAACGCCCTCATCAAAAATGGGATTAATCCCACAATTGAAGCGGACAATCATACTCTCTCAGGCATGCTTGAGGCCTTATTGGACTATCTAATTGGATGTGATTATTTTGACAAAAATAAATGACCCTAAAAATATAGGAACGGTTGCAGTATTTTCTGCACTTGCATTTGTTGCTACTAGATTTCTCCAGATCCCGATACTCCAAACAGGAGGATACCTTAACTTTGGCGAGGCCATAATCTATATTGCTGCTATCTTTTTTGGGCCTACTGTCGGAGGACTCGTCGGTGCTATCGGACCAGCTCTTGCAGATATTACATCCCCATATGCTGCCTTTGCCCCTTTTACGTTTGTAATAAAAGGACTAGAAGGATTCATAGTTGGAAAAATAGTATCTAGCGATAAGAATAAAGTTACTAAAGCCTTAGGAGTAGTGGCTGGTGGGAGTGTAATGGTTATTGGCTATTTTATCATTGAGATATTGATATTTTTGATACCACCTCCAGTTGCACTTATAGAGGTGCCATTTAATGTACTCCAGTTCATAGTCGGTGGAACAATAGCCATAATTATAACTGAGAAACTCAAAAAAAGTGTAGATGGGATAATGTACAGATAGCATGAAAGAAAAATCTAAGTATCTTAAAGATTTAAAGAAAGTAATTGAAGAAGGTGAAGTAGACTTTAGGATAATAGATACACTAAACATTCTAAACTCTAAAGAAGATTACTACACCACTTCAAGTTGTGCTGGCAGGATAATCCTTATTGAAATTGAAGAGATAGGCGGTAAGAAAGAATCTAACTTTATCTTTAAGAGTCATGAAAAGGTGGACTATAAAGATATATGGACGACTATAAATCAATATATGGGAAGTAAAATGCTTTTTTTGATAGTCAACTCACCCATAATTCATGTTGTTTGCAGAGATCTAGAATCTGCCAAGAAATTAATCTATATTTCAAAGGAGTCTGGATTCAAATATTCATCAATTTTTTCTTTGGGAGAAAAGATAATCGTTGAGATAAGATCAACAGAAAAAATGGATGTTCCAGTTGTTAAAAACGGCAAGATCTATCCCAGTGAAGAATACGTAATGGTTTTAGTTGAAATAGGAAATCAATTAATCGATAGGATCAGGAAGAAGATAGAAAAGCTTAATGAAAATTTAAGAAATATAGAATAGAAAATATTAAAATATTTATTTTTTATTTGTCTTTTTCTTTAGAGGTATATCAAAGTTCATGTCTTTTAGTGTGTCTGTTTTTACAATGGCTTTTACTTTTTCAAGCCCAGAGGTTAGTGATTCATCAATCTTCAGTCTGTAGACAATAATCCCAAGCTGTTCATAACTTTTAACAATGTCTTCATTGTATACGGGAATATCAATTTTAATGGGTTCATCTGTTGGATTACCAACAATTATGTCCCTATAGCCTAGTTTCGCGACATTTTCTACAATATAGCCGCCCATATTCTGAACATCTTTTGGAAAAAGAATAAATTTAGCCATTTTACATCACCGCCAATAGAGATAATACGATTGTAAGGAATCCAAGTGCTGTGAATCCCATTGAAACTGGGTATATTTGCTTGAACGTAAATATAGGTGAGAATGCAGATACTATCGAGAATAGTATTGGCATTATCAAGCACAATAGGCAGTGTACTAACAGCAATGGCAAGTTAAGTGTTGGTGGAAGTCCTATGAACAAAGTTATGAAAACGCTTGAGAGTACAAACAGAATTGATTCTCTCATTAAATAGTACCCCCCTCTTGCCCAAGCTGCATACTCTAATGATGGTCCCTCGATTACATCTGATTTAGCTTTTTCAATGCTGAATGGATATTCGTTTAGTAACATAATGTACCCAATGAAGTAGACAAATCCAGCTAACATCCCAGGGAATGTAAATAAGATTGGTTTTAGACTCAATATTTTATTTAGGTACATTAGATCAATCATTCCGCCTGGGTAGATGAGTGAAGCATCGAATCCTTGGAATTGAACTATGTCAGAGAAATTAATTGATTTTACTAGAACTACGGGCACGAACATTGCAAGATATAGGGGAAATGATCCCACAGTTATCATCTTAAATGCCCTAATTACGCTCTGCTGTTCAAAGAATCTTCTATATTCACCTTTCATGACTGCCCCCTTGATCTGATCTGCATAGGGCATTGAAACAGATAGAATAGATCTTGAAAAGCTACCGATTGCCATGAACAAGAATTCTATTACTTTTAGTAAACCAACTACAGCTACAACTGTTCCTAGCGCATTTACGCCCCACCAGTCAGGTGTTGTAAAGAGGACCGCAAAGAACATAACAAATATTCCAATTATAGGCAAACTATGGAATAATCTTGGCATTGGTGAATTTGGTTTAATCTTTTCTTTATAAAAGAACTTAAGAATTGCCCAGAAACCAGGTGTGAGTATAGGAGGTCCTATCCTCTGCTGTATCCTAGCCTGTACCTTTCTTTCAAGTCCAGGTATAAAAAATCCAGTAATTAATGCTGCTAATGGAATAAGTATCGTTGCAAGTATAAGTTCAATCATCATAGACCCCCCCTAATTAGGCTCTTTACCTCTTCTTCTGTGATAATCTTCTCCTTCCCATTTTCAACTACTATGGCCCTATTAGTACAGGCCAAACATGGGTCACAGCTTGCCATTGTGAGCATACCATCTGTCAATTGGTCCCCAATGCATGCAACTTCCATTGATGCCAAAGCTGTTAGAGTTGGAGTTCTGTTTTGGTAACTTCTTATCCTCCCAGTTTCATCAAGAGAAAGAGAATCATAAATTTCTCCTCTTGGAGCTTCGATATATGAAGTTGAAAATTTCATTTCCTTCAATTCGAAACTTCTGTTTGATACTGGACCTGAAGGTAAAGATTCAAGCGCCTGTTTAATAATTTTAACAGATTCGATTGATTCAAGAGCTCTAGCAACAACTCTATCTTTGTTATCCCCATCATCTAAGATAATAACATTGAAATCAAACTTCTTATATTCCTTCATTTTCTTTCTAAGATCTACGCCCCAACCACTTGCCCTGCCAGTGGGCCCCGGAGTCGCATATTTCTCAGCTTCTTCTTTAGTCAATACTCCGCTTCCTTTTACCCTTGACATTATCATTGAATCGTTAATGATCCTGTTTGCATAATCGCCTATTTTTACATCTAATTTAGACAATCTAGTTTTTAATTCAGACATTCTGTAATCATCAATGTCACATCTTGGCCTTACCCCTCCAATTATAGGAACTGCATAGTGAACCCTGTTACCAGAGATTATATAGAGAAGGTCCATTACATCTTCCCTCAAGGTAAATGCCCTCATGCACATTGTCTCATGCCCCAATACTTCAGTTGCATGTGCCAAATAAATCAAGTGGCTATGAAGCCTTTCAAGTTCAGCCATTATGACTCTAATGTAATCTGCTCTTTCTGGAACATTAATTTTAAGTCCTCTTTCAACGGCCCTTGTACCGTTCCAAAGATGTATGTGTGAACATATGCCACAAATTCTTTCAGTAATAATAAGGCCTTTATGAACGGGCATCCCCTCCATAATTCTTTCAATACCTTTATGATAAGGATCAAGAGTAAGTTCACAATCAACAATTACTTCGTCCTCTACAAAGAATCTTGCCCTATAAGGTTCAAGCATCCCAGGGTGTACAAGACCTATTGGAATTTCAACTTCTGCATTTTCTTTTCTAGCTTTTTCCCCCACTCTTATCACCTCTCCAACAACAAAGGTATGCCTGCTGCAATGCCTGCGATGATATCTTCAGGCCTTGCAGGGCATCCCGGAATATAAGCATCAACGGGTATTACCTCATCTACTCTGCAAACTACTTCATCACTATCTCCAAGTTCTCCGCCAAAATCTTTGAATATGCCGCATCTAACTCCACATGAGCCAACTGCAGCAACTATTTTTGGTTCAGGAATAGCCTCATAAATTTTCTTTAAAGGTTCTATAGTTCTTCTTAAAACAGGCCCGGTCACAGCTAGTACATCTGCTTCCCTTGGATTCCAAGTTAGAATAACTTTGTACTGCTCAAGATCATATCTCGGTGACCATGCAACATTTGCAACTTCAATATCGCAGCCATTGCATCCACCTGTGTAGAACAACATGACATGAATTGCATTTTTTCTAGAAAGTTTTTTTAACATTTTTACACCTCTTCAAAATACTTTGAGGAGTCCTTAGCCATTATATCAACGATCTCCTTTATCTTATTTGCATTGAGTTTAATTGGCTCTTTTAGGAGTTTTGATGGATCGGCCTTGAATTCACCAACTTCTCTTGGATGGATTGCCCCGGGCTTTCCGTAGAATGCATAAATTGGACAGTTATCGTGGCACCAAAAACAGTAAAGGCATTTTAAAGGGTCGTATTTTGGAGTTTGTGTCTTTGTGTACCCTTTTACTATTTCAACTGGTTTCTCTAGAGGTACCATTTCTATTGCTTCTACTGGACAGATGTTAGCACATCCCCCACACCCTATACAAGATTCATCGTTTACGACTTGCGGGTATTTCACCTTACCTTGAAGTATTGAATTTCTGATGTCTTTACTTGTTACCCTATCAGAAGCAAAAAGTATTCTAAGGATATTTACATAAATACCCTTAAGAAATATTAAAAAAATACTTTTCATTATTTTGACCTCCCGTTAATAGTTCTGTCTTCAAAATCTGTCTGTACATTTATTGCATAAGCTGGACAAATATTATCGCATGCGCCACATCTAATGCATTTTTTCATGTCAAAGACAAGTTTTTTGGACTTGACAGATATTGCGTCGGCTGGACAGATTTTAACACACTGCTCGCACATTATACATAAATCATCATTGTAGGTAAGAGTTCCACTCTTGATTTCTTTGTGATCTCTTGTCTTTCGTGGAAGACACTGCACGGGACAATATGCGCCACATGTTTCACACATGACACACTTTTCAAGGTTTACTCTAAACCCGTTCAAATCAACTTCAATGCATTTTGTTGGGCAGACTTCTTTACATATACCACACTGAATACATCCTTCGTGCTCACCCTGCCATTCCCTATAATTTAGCTTAATTGCATCTTTTTTACAAACTGTTGTACATATACCGCACAAAATACAATGGCCAGTGAACATCTTTTCTCTTTCACTTATTTTAATTTTTGTTGGGCAAGCTTTGACACAAAGATTACAATTAATACATTTTACAGAATCAAATCGGATTCTTCCACCTTCCCATTTTAAAGCGTCTGTTGGGCAAGCTTCAACACATAGCCCGCATTGATTACAATAATATAGTTTTCTTTTTGATTCACCTTTAATTATTTTCGGCCTGTGATTTTCAATAGTAATTGCATTATTAATACATTTTCTAACACAGGTATAACATGAAACACATTTGCCATAATCGATGAAGGAATTTTTTATTGCGCCTACTGGACATACATCCATACATACATCACAATGAGTGCAAACTCCGGGTGTTGCTTCATATTTTATTGCGTTTGCAGGGCAGTAGTAGGTACATCTGCCTCCTTTGTCGCATCTCTTTTCGTCTATGGCTATACTTAAGAGCTTAGCTTTTCCCTTTGTCTGTATTGGGCCTCCGTCTCTATCTTTCTGCTTTGGCATTATTTCTTCACCTCTTCAATAGTCATTGACTCAAGATTAAATCTAAGCTTCCCTTCGGCATTTACTCTGGCGCCGGTAGGGCAAACGTCTCTACATACGTTGCACATTGCACATATTCCTTCTGGAACTCTCTTGTCCTTGTATTTCACCATCTTTATGACACTTACAGGGCAGTTCTTTTCACAGATTGAACAACCAATACATTTTTCCTTATCTACTATATATCCGCCATATCTGTTCTTGAATATGGCATCAACGGGACATACTTCCATACATTTGCCACATGTGACACAGCTGAAAGCCTTGTCATTAATTATTCTGATGCTCTTTGTAGGACATGATCCTACGCATACCTTGCTTAGATTACATTTATCATTGGTAATGTACATCTTACTGCCTCCTTATAATCATTGAAATAAAGATTCCGAGCACAGTTGAAAAGAATGCTTCCGAGAATCTTATTATGTGCCCAAATAAGGTCCATTGGTAATCTGGATACGTGCCCAATGCTGCTGCAATAAGTATCGAAACTATCAAGATTACAGGATACATCGCCTTGTTTATTTCTTCAGATTTAACTTTGTATCCAATGATAATTCCATAAATAAGACCAAATAATATTGGCCCCCACTGATTTGCCAGTCCAAGAGCTGCAACTTCGCTACTCATCTCTTTTCGCCTCCATTAAGAACATAGCTATTAACGAAAGACCTGCCAACACGTTTAATCCTACACCTATGTTCAAGTACGGAAGTACACCTGGGTGTGTTGGGTCTGGATAATCAAGGAAATTATCCCATCCGAATGCCCCAACATGTATTATATCGTATGGATCAACACCAGTATTGTATAGGTAGTAACCTGTCCCGTAATAATATGTAGTAAAGACAAGCCCAACAACTCCTGTTAGTAAGAATATTAATGCCCCGATAGTTGATAGATTAACAAGATATCTATGAGTGAATCTTAGAGGTGTTTTCTTAAGGCCATAAATAACAACAGTTAGAAAGTATCCCGTAGCTATTACTGCCCCACCTGGGAAACCTCCACCGGGTGAAATATGTCCACCTAAGACAATTGTAACACCAAAAGCTACAAGGAATATTGCTAACGGAAATGCCATCAATCTTTGAATAACTGTAGATTGATCTGTCATTTCTGGAGTTTCTTTTTTCTTGTATCCTTTTAATGACCCCCACCCAAATACAACTGTTGTTGTTATTACGGCAGTAATCAGAATGAAAGTTTCTCCTAATGTATCGTAACCTCTAAAGTCAAACAGTATAACTGTAATAACGTTAGGTGCAATGTTACCGCTGTACAAATTGTATAGGTAACTCATTCCAGGCACCAAATAATCGCTAAACTGGTAAAGTGTTCTTAGGATAACAAATGAAGCTATCACTAAAGATACTCCTGCGATTATATTTCTACCCTGCTGATAGTTACTTGTTTTCACTTAAATCCCTCCTAAGAATATGACAAATAGAAGTGCAAGTGTTAGAGCCACATAGAACGAAGATAGATTTATGGAATCGGTATTTTCTTTCTCTACTTTGAACACAGTGGGAACTGTAAATAGAATTCCCCCAAGTATAATAAGTGCGCCAAATCCCAATATTGTCGAATTGGCAGTTCTTAATACTAATATTGCTCCTATTAGAAGGAATGATAGCATTAGAAATTCTGATGTAAGGGCACTTCCTATACCCATTCCTTGTCCTTTATCTTTCATCTTTTCATGGAATATTTCGTATACTTTCTCTAACAATTATCACACCCCCAAGGAAACAACAAAATTATATATTGGATCGTAGATTATATTTGGGAACAATCCTATTGCAAGACATGTTAGTATCAATATCACAATAATTGCCTTGAACATCGTTCCACGAACTTCTGTATTGACTTCTACTTTTGGCCCTGGTTTCATGAATATCATGAAGAATGCTTTTATAATCGCAACAAATGTTGCTACGCTCAATAATATTACTAGCACTCCGAGTTCAGGTACTCCCGCTTGAGCTGCGGCCTGAATTAATCTCCATTCACTTTGATAAGAGTTAAATGGTGGAACTCCAGATATAGCCAGAGTTGCTAATAACATTACAAATCCTACTAAAGGAACAACCTGTAATCCATCTCCAAGTTCTTCCAGTTTTGTTGTTTTGAATTTATCGTAAACAAAGCTTGCAATGAAGAATAGTATTGCCATGCTTAATACATCATTAATTGCATGGAAAATACCTGCTGCAATAGCAAAGGAAGTACCTATCCCAAATCCTACTGCTACAAGCCCCGCTTGGGATACTGCTACAAATGATAGAAGCTTTCTAAGTTCTACCTGTTGTAAAGCCATTACTGAACCTAAGACAACGGTGAATATTGCAAATCCCAGCATTACAGATTTTAGAAGAGCAAAGCCAGAGAACACTCTGAATAAAATTATAGCCATTGCAACAAGAACAAACTTAGACTGAACTTGCAATAATGCAGATATTTCTGGTTTTGCATTTTCATACATATTGCACTTAATTATATGAAATGGGAAAAGACCCGATTCATAAAGCCATCCCAGTGTTAACAACGACACAGCAGATAATGCAATTGGATTTAACTGTCCACCGGCTTTAATAGCATTTGATAGATCTGTTATATTCAAAAGTCCGTATACTCCTAAGAGGAGAGCAATTCCTAATAGAATTGAAGCCCCTGAAATTGTTCCAAAAATCATATATTTAAATCCTGCTTTGAAGGATTTAGTATCTTGAACTGCTATTACAAGTGCTACTTGCGCAACTACTAAGATTTCAGTGAAAACAAAGAAGTTGAATATATCGTCAGCTAACATTATTGCACTAGTTGAAGCCAGACTAATGAAAATCATGGCTATATATACCCCTGAAATCATCTTTTTATTTAGTACTGTCAGAACAGTAAAACCTGTAATTATGGTAAGGACTACCATTAGTATTTTCTGAACTGACCCATAAGAGTATACTATTCCCATGTATACATCAGGTATCAACAATTTTGATATTTCAGGAAAACTGCCTGTTCGAAGATGACCGCTGAACAAATGTACCCCATACAGAGTTACAACTGGTATGAAGACAAAGACAATCAAAGATACAATAGAGATAAACTTTACAGACTTATCTTTTTGATGAAGAAAGTTTACCAAAATCGCCATTATCAATGGAAGTACAACCATCAGTGGAATTAAAGTACTGTTGTTTAACATTTATTCATCCCCCTCGAACATCTTTTGAACACTTAAAGTATGGTATTTCTTATACAAAACAACTGCTAGCGCCAACATGACTGAAAGTGTAGAAGCGCCAATGACAATGTTTGTAAGAACTAATGCAAATGGCAACGAGTATGAAGCGTTACTTGCAAATTCCTCAAATTGTAACAAATGGGAATAATTTGAGGGTGTTGCTGTTGCATGGAAGTGATGCATTACCTCAGGGATAAATCCTCCAGGCCTGTATCCAATACTGATCAAGACAAGATTTGCCCCGTCCCCAATCAAGTTTGCACCAATTATTTTTTTTAGAATGTTGTCCATCATTAATAGTGCCCATAAACCAGTTACAATCAAAACTCCAGCAGTCATGAAAGAAGCTACTTGAAAGGGTTCCATTTACTCATCCCTCCCCTTTGTTGTTTTATAGAGTGCCACTATGAATAGACCAGGTAACAGTGCTGCACCCAAAATTGCTTGTACTGCGGCAACATCTGTAGCAAGTAAGAAATGGAATATTGCTGCCAACGAAAAACTTTCAAAAGTCAAAATAATAATGCTCTTGTAAAGATTTTCCTGTATTATCGCCATTAAAGCGGACAAAGCTACTGCAAATAACAATATATAATCAAACATCATCATCAGCCTCCGTTAAATCTGCCCAAGATATCGAATGAACTGCAAAAGGCATTAGGAAAAAGTGAGCTAAAGCTGCCAAAATTGCAACTGGATTTCCAAGGAAAATAATAACAAGTATACATACGACATCCATTACACCTAAGATATGAAGCCTTGCATATACTATATTCTTCCTCTGCCCAAATCTGAAAAGTCCTAAAGCAACGCCGATGAGTCCCATTCCAGATATTAAATAGAAATAAGGAAGTAGTAGTTCCATATATGAATACACGTTCATTCTGCTATCCCCCCTCTAAAGAATCTAGAAATTATCAATGTTCCTACTGGGCCAAGTAGAAGTAAATAAATTGCTATATCAGAAAAATAAGGAATCCCGTACATTTTTCCTACAATCATGAAACCCGTGGCAACACCGATTTCAGCGGCACTCGCACCGGCTAGGGAATTACATACCCCTCTAACAGTAGTTACTCTAAGACCAGAGATAATAGCAACGCCAAGCCCTATCAGCATCACGTAAACATAATAGTCTTTAAGTTGGAGATAATGACCGACTACTAAGATTACAGCTAAAATTAGCACTAATAAAATATTATTCTTGTTCATTTAATCCTCCACCATCTTTTTTATCCAACCTTCAAAAGGAATTACATCTTTTTGACTTCTAGGAGATATTACAGCAACTAACAATTTCTGCTTTTCTGGAAAGACATCAATAGTCAATGTTCCGGGCGTCAAAGTAATACTGTTGGCAAGAATTGCCATGGAAACAGGTCTCTTAAGAACTGTATCGATTTCCATTACTACAGGATCTATTTTCCCATTGACACATTGAATTAAAACGTCTCTTGCAGAAACAACGATGTAATATACTAAACCTATAAAATAGACAATACCCCAAAATGGTCTTAGAGCTTTACTCATTTTTTACACCTTCGGAATTTGAGTAAAAGGTTTATTCATAGTTTATAAATGTTTCGTCAATCGTTAATCAGCGATTTTAATTCTAAAAAATTTCTTGATAATTAAATATATGACTAATAAAAACCTTTAAATATAGCCTAAAAACGTGTTTTAAATAAGGTAGATGGTTCTCTTGGAAATCGAAGAAAAATGGCAGAAGAAATGGGAAGAAGCTAGAATTTTCTATTCTGACCCCAAAAACATGAAAAAATTTTTTGTAAACTTTCCTTACCCGTATGTTAATGGATTCATGCACTTGGGCCATTCGTTTTCCCTGATGAGGGCAGAAGTTTTTGCACGATATAAGAGGATGTGCGGATACAACACAATCTTTCCTTTTGGATTTCATGCAACTGGAACACCAATAGTTGCTGCCGCCGAGAGAGTTCGAGACGGTGAGAAATTACAGATTGAGATATTAGAAAAGATGGAAGTTCCAAAAGAGTTAATTCCAAAATTTTCCGAACCTGAATTTTGGGTAAGGTATTTTCCAGAGGAATCGATTAAAGATCTAAAACTCCTAGGTTTATGTATTGATTGGAGAAGAAGTTTCATAACAACTTCGCTAAATCCCTATTATGATAAATTCATCAGATGGCAGTTCAACAAATTAAAAGAAAAAAACTTTGTTGTTAAAGGTGAACACCCTGTAACTTGGTGCCCAAAATGCAACAATCCCATAGGGGATCATGCAAGGCTTGAAGGTGAGGGCATCACTCCTGAAGAAATAATCTTACTTAAATTCAAATTTGATGGAAAGATACTACCTGCCGCCACATATAGAGTAGAAACTGTTTTTGGCGTTACAAACATGTGGATGAATCCAAACTTCAAATATATAGAAGTTGATGTTGACAATGAAATCTGGATAATATCTCCTGTTGCAGCTGAGAAATTAATTAATCAAAAACACAACGTCAAGATCATTAGAGAATTAGAATCAAAAGAATTGATTGGAAAATCGTGTGAAAATCCCCTGACAGGAGACAAAATTCCAATTCTTCCTGCATCTTTTGTATCGCCCGAGATAGGTACTGGAGTTGTCATGTCTGTTCCATCGCACGCCCCATACGATTATATGGCATTGAAAGACATACAATCAAATCCATCAAAATATGGTGTTTCAGAAACTCTTGTCAAGAATATAGCTCCAATTTCACTGATTACTGTAGAGGATTTTGGCAAGAATCCTGCAATAGAGATTTCTGAAAATATGGGAATCGCTTCTCAAAAAGATGTCGACAAACTTGAAGAAGCAACTAATATTATTTACAAGAAAGAGTTCCACCAGGGAATATTAAACGAGAGAACTGGCAAATATAAAGGAATTAAAGTTTCTGATGTCAAAAAAATTATTGTCAATGATTTTATTAATGATGGTGTTGCAACATTGTTTTATGAGCTCCCTGGAAAGGTAGTATGCAGATGCCTTACACAAGGTGTTGTAAAGATAGTATCCGACCAGTGGTTTTTAGCATATGGAAATCCAGAATGGAAAGATTTGGCAAAAAAATGTCTTGCACAAATGAATATTTACCCCGAGAAGGCCAGAAAACAGTTTGAGTATGTTCTTGACTGGTTAAAGGATTGGGCATGCACAAGGGAGTTTGGACTTGGAACAAAACTTCCATGGGATGAAAAATGGGTAATTGAGTCACTTTCGGATTCTACCATCTACATGGCCTACTATGTTTTAGCAAAATACTTTGAAGATCCATCCTATAAAATTGATCCAAAAAAACTTGATGATTATTTCTTTGATTATATTTATTTGAAACGTGGCAATCTAGATGAAGTTTCAGCTAAAAGCGGACTGTCAAAAGAATTAGTTTCGGATATGAAGAAAGAGTTTGAATACTGGTATCCTTTTGAATTTAGGAACAGTGGAAAGGACTTAATCCAGAATCATCTTTCTTTTTGCATATTCAATCACGCTGCCATATTTCCTGAAGAGCTGTGGCCCAAGGGATTTGGAGTAAACGGTTGGGTGCTCGTAGACGGAGAAAAGATGAGTAAATCCAAAGGTAACTTCTATACAATAAAACAGATTGTGAAAATGTATGGTGCTGATGCGGCGAGGATTACCCTAATGAATGGTGGAGAAGGCCTTGACGATCCCAACTGGGACAGTGAATTTGCAAGAACAATTACTGACAAATTGAAGAATTGGCAGGATTTCTGCGTTGAAAATTATGGAAAAGGTAGAACTGAAAAGTTGTACATAGACAGGTGGTTCTTATCTGTTTTAGATAAAGCGATAAAAGAAACAACTGAAGCTATGAATGATTCCAATTTTAGGACAGCTCTTTCGAAAGGATTCTTTGACCTTCAAAGAGACCTTAAGTGGTACTTAAAGAGATGTCTTAACTCTCCAAACAAAGAGGTCATTTCTGAAGTTATAAAAACTCAAACACTGATATTGACACCCTTTACACCCCATATCTGTGAAGAGATTTGGGAAAAGCTAGGATTTGAGCCATTTATATCAAATTACCCCTGGCCCGAATACAAGGAAGAAATGATCGATAAAATTTCAGAAGAGAGTGAATACTACATTGAAGAAGTTGTTAATGACATAAGAGAGATAACAAATGTCCTATCAAGAGGAGAACAAAAAACTCTAGGAAGAATTGACATATTCACTGCAGAAAACTGGAAGTGGGACCTTATTGAAGCTATAAAAACAAAAGACAATATGGGTGAAGCTATTAAAACAGCAATGTCAAATGAGGATTTCAGAAAAAATGGAAAAGACGTAAATCTCATAATCCAAAGGTGCTTTAAGAACAGATACTTCCCGGAAAGATTTGATGAAAAAGAGGTACTTAACGAAGCAAAGGCATTTTTAAAGGAAGAATTCAAAACAGAGATTAACATAGACCCCTTAGAAGATCTTGGAAACGATAGGAAGAAAGCACTCCCAAGAAAACCAGGAATACATATCTATTTTAAATAATTCTTTTAATTTAACTAACAGAAATCAATTTATACTGGTATAGTGTTTGACATACCAAGAGGGAACGCCTATGCTAGGAACACTGATACAGCTTATAATTTTGTTTTTTGTAGTTATTGACCCTCTTGCAAGTTTCTTTGTTTTTTATGCTACTTCCTCGACGATGGTTCCAAAGGAAAGGCAAAAGACGGGCATACTTGCGATACTAATTGCTGTTTTACTATGTTTTTTGGTACTTATTTTGGGCCAGCGTTTGTTGGAACTATTCAGCACAACTCTGGACGAGTTTAGAATAGCCGGGGGAATAGTACTAACAATACTAGGAATAAAGATGGTCCTTGGTGAACCTCTGATAAATACTCATGAGAAAAAAGAGAACTCAGCTAGAGCTTTGGCTTCTATTATTGCAACACCCCTTATAACAGGGCCTGCCACAATATTTACAATAATCCTAGCAAGCAGCGACTATGGAAAAGTTCTAACAGGTCTTGCCGTGGGGATTGTTCTTTTAATAACAGTTTTATTATTCCTTATGTCAAATAAGGTAAAAAAAATATTGGGCGATACAGCAACTCAAGTTGCTACAACTATTCTTGGCCTTGTTACTCTTTCTTGGGGTGTGAAGTTCATAATTCTCGGTATAAAAAGTATATTCTAAACTATTAGATTTGGCCTAAATTCTCAGCTTAAACTAAAGAATAATTGTTGCAACAAGAATCAAAATACTTACACTTGCAATATCCATTACGCTTGTAAGTAAAGGTATTACCACATTATCAGGGTCAATATTTGTTCTTATTGAGAAATATGTAAGATAGTATGAAGTAAGCATTGCAGCAAATGAAGATATAATGGCTACAAATATGGATAATTTAAGAATTACAAAGAAAGCCATCTGAGGTATATCAAGTAGTGCTGACATCACAAAAGCAATTATGGCAAGTAAGGGGAATAGAATTATTGTAATTGCAAATGTATTGAAAAATTCTTTCAATATCTTTAACTTAGGTAGAAAAGTAATTTCTGCCTGACCTAAGTGAAAGCTTGTAGAAATTCTAGCCGATAGAATGCTCCCTATATTTCCATTTTCTGCATTAAAAAGAGGAGACAATACAAGCAATAAAGGAAAAATACCTATGAACTCTAAGTTTTTGTCAAGAAGTGAACCTGCAAGGGTACTCAAAAAAGCGCATATTGCTAGAAATGCCATGGATTCTTTTAATATTTTTTTTGCATAATAACTATTCCTAACAGAAAATAAAGAAAAAATAATTATAATGCCACTTATAATAAGGCTAGAGAATAACATGAATCCTTTGCTTAAAGAGAAAGATAGCGCCCCAATTGCGAAAAGGGATGCTACGTTTAAAATATCTCCAATTGACGCAATCAGCGGCGAGGATACATTGTCAGGATCAAGGCCTTTTTTAAAAGAGAGAATAGATACTAATAGTGTAGTTAAAATGAGACCAATTGCAGCAACAAGGGATGCAAATAATGAAATAAAAAACAGATGGACAAATCCTATCGTTTGATTACCAATGAGAAATCCCCCGATCATTGCAAAAAAAGCTATTACTGTGGCCATAACTACAGTCTGTATAAGGGAAGAATATACATTTTCTGCTATTAATTTTGATCCTCTCAGACTGGGAGTTATTTCACCAGTATGCAGGCCTGTTGAAATCCTTGATCCCATTGAAGCATAGATATTACCTCTCATGTCAATTGTGGCGGGAAGCATTGTCAATATTCCAGGCAATAAAATCAAGAAGCCAATCATCTTTGTGAGATAAATTCCTGCAAGAATATCGGCAAAAGCACAGATTATAAGTGCAAACATGCTCTGTTTAATTATTGTATAAAAATCAGAAAAATCCAGTTTCGGGAGCCATGCTACAAATCTCTTTGGAGAAACCTTTACTGGAAAGGTCTTTTTCTTTTTCAACTACATGCACTCCCCTTTTAAATGCCAATTTATGGATCAGAGATCCTCTTCGCCACGACCGATGACCCAATAAATCGTCTTCTTCCATTTTTCATCACTTAATTATAGCCTACATATTTTTAAAATACTTAAAAAGATTTCTGTAAAGATTTCTTTTGAATGCCTTTTGAGTATAAGAATAAGGTTTATAAATTTAGGCCGTGATTGTAATTTAATGAAGAGAATAAGGCCTTTTATCAAGAACAGCACTAAAGTTAGAGTTCTGACAAGATATCTGAATAACAACAGGGAAGTAAAGGAATACATGGAGAGAGTTAATCCTGTTTTTTATGAGATTTCGTTTCTTGACTGCTATGTTGAAAAAAGCATAAGCGAAGAGGTCAAAAAAACCTTGGAAGCATACGAAGGCCTTGAAATAACAACAGATGAAATCAAGGACAACAAATATACATTTTACATAGATAGCAAAGAAGGCGAGCCAATTATCTGGATGAAAAACGAAGATCAGAAGATTAGATTCTCCAAGATACCTGTAGAGTTATCATAGATGATATAAGATGAATTCAAAGTTTTTAGGATCTGTAAGGTTACATGCGCCTTACCACCCTTCTATAGTCATAAAACTTGACAAAATAGAGTTCAGAGTAGATAGCCCTTGTGGGGCAAAAAATGAAAACAAAGTATATCTTTTAACACATTTTCACTTTGACCATGTTAGGTCGTGTATGGCCGGTGGGGCAGACTTTCTAAGCCTTTCTGAAAATCCAATAAAAATCTATGCACCTTATGATGACAGAAAAGAGTATGGTGAAAATGAAAACGTTTTTGACATTCATTCTAAGATGATCAACTTCCATTCTAAAGGAAGGCGAAAACTTGTCCCAATTCAGGAGAATGAGAATCTTCGTTTCAATGGAACTACTGTTGTTCCTGTTCCCTTAAAACATACAGTGCCTAACTTTGGGTATTATATTAATAATTCGGAAACAAGTATCCTCATCACAGGAGACTGGGAAGGGTCAAATTACAAGAACAGGCGAAAGATAATTTCTTTGGCGCCGAGAGTATTAATCACGGAGTGCCGATACTTTTTTGAAGAGGAAATAGAGATTGCAGAGGAAAGAATGCATGTTCATGTAGAGGATATTCTTGACCTAAAGGAAGAATTAGAAAATACAATGATTATCCTAACCCATATCTCCCATAGATACCGTGACCTAGATGATATTGTCAAATTAACAAAAGAAAAGGACTTGATTCTAGCAAAGAACATATCGTTTAACAACGCCGGTTACCGCATCCGGGAACGATTCAAATAATTAACATAATCTATAAAGAATATTTGTTTTTCTAGATATTTGATAACAGTAAATTTTAAATAAAGCTAATTGAATAGATAATGTTGCACAGGTCGAAACTTCGCTGGTAACAAAGTCTTTCATTCCTTGCATCTGGGCCGCTTAGGCGGATTTGAGTATCACGCTCCACCCGCATACAAGGCTCTTGGACAAGGGTATTTCCGGGATGGCTAAGTCTTATCGGAAAATGTTTGAGTCACACTCGAACTTACCCGGTCCATGACATTGAAAAAATGTCTCTATCGGACACCGAAAGGCAATAGCCGCTTCGAGAAGTCGAAGCATCCGGCTATGAAAGACCTACTCCTCCGAAGCGACAAACTGTGCATTTTTTTCTTTTTGAATTAAAGTTTTGGTATTATTCATACAGATATTTACTAATCTTATAAGCCATTATAAGATAAGAAATCAACGTTGTTATCTAAGAAAAGAGCAAATAAATTTATTCTTCTCCCTAACATTCTGCTTAATTTTAAGACCATTATATTTCAAAAGATATTCTTAAATAATAAAAAGGCTTTAATTTATTAATAAGGTGGTGTATTGAAAATAGGAATAATAATTTCAGATAATGACCCGGAGAAATGTTGGAATGCATTTCGCTTTGGAAATTTCTGTCTTGGACAGAAAGATGAAACAAAAATTTTTCTCATGGGAAAAGGAGTTGAATATGAAAAAACTTCAAATGATAAATTCAACTCATTTGAGCAAGCGGAAAAGTTTCTCTCAGAAGGGGGAAATATACTTGCCTGTGGAACATGCATTAAGTCGAGAAATCAGAAGGATTCAGAGATGTGCCCACTATCTACAATGAAGGACGTTTATGACATTGTAATACAAAGTGACAGAGTAGTATGCTTTTAATAAAATATATTGTTTGATTTTTTATTAAAAAATTTTTCCACGTTGATTTTTATCGTGTTTCAATATCAAGAAAAGAGATGTTCAAATGAATTTAGATGATGTTTTTGGCCTTAATATTGAATTGTATGAAGAATGGTTTGCTAAAAACAATAACATAGTCAAGTCTGAAATTGAAGCGATAAAGCAATTATTGCCTAAATCTGGTGAAGGTATTGAAATCGGTGTTGGGACAGGAATCTTTGCATCGGCACTGGGCATTAAAACAGGCGTTGAACCTTCTGAAAGAATGAGAACGAAAGCAAGTGAAAGAGGTATAAATACAATCAATGCATATGCAGAGAATCTACCGATCCCCAATGAAACGTATGATTTTATTTTGATGGTTACTGTCGACTGTTTTTTCACCGATATTCTTCAAGCGTTAAAAGAGGCATATAGGGTACTCACAAAAGAAGGATTCTTAATCGTTGCATTTATAGATAAGAACACCCCTCTTGGGCAGATATATGAAGAAAAAAAAGCTTCCAATATATTTTACAAGAATGCAAGATTCCATTCTGATTCTGAGATAGAGAATCTCCTTAAAATGGCCAATTTTGAAATCATTGATAAAAGACAAACAGTTTTTAATCTAGAAAATATAATTCAAGAGATAAAACCTGATGTCGGTGAAGGTGTTTTTGCGATCGTCAAGGCAATTAAAAAGCATCGAAGCAAAAAGAGTTGTAAAGATGGCCCTACAGAGGTCCAATAAAGGTATGTTTTTTAAAGGATAAGAAAAAAATAGGGCTATGAAGCTAATCTTGTCTTTTTTTGTTTTTGCTATACTTGCCTTTTCAAGTCTTTCTCCACTTTCATCTGGAGATTCTGTTTTATATACTCTAGATGATGAATATATAGTCAAAGACCTCTCGTTTGATTCAAGTGTGGATAGTTTTTATATTGCAGGAGAAATAAAAGATAGTGATGATTCATTTATTATTAAGTCTAAAAATGGCCAGTTTTTAAGAGAACAGACAATTGGAAATTTTAAAATTTATAGAATTCTAAATGACAAGTACTCTAACACTTATTTATTGGGGGCTTCTGGAGACGGAAATAACACTCTTGTAAAACTTACATCAAGCCTCAGCAAAAGATGGGAAGTGAAAATAAAATTCTCAGATATGGATGCTTTATCTTCTTTTACAGTAAACGATAATCAGGAAGTTACTATTTTAGGCTATTCTACATACAAAAGAGAGTCGGATAGTTTTGTTATAAAAGTGGATCGAAACGGAAAAATCATTGCAGAGAAAATATTGAATATTGGCCCATTTGAAAGGCCTTATCAAATCTTAGAGAACGATCAAGGTAACTTTTATCTTACTGGTGAATCAAAAAATAACAACTATGATATGTTCGTCTGCAAGCTTAGCAAAGACTTTGAAACTCTTTGGGTTGACTATTTTGACAATGGAAATTGGGAAGATGGCGGTCTTTCTCTTGAATTAATTGGTGAAGATGTCGTTGCAACCGGCTATTCTGGAAAAGAAGGATGGTATGTTTTTGACACAGTTTTTTTTGAATATTCCAAAGACGGTAATGTGAGCACATTTACCAGAAAAAATCTTTCAGGAGGGAGTGACTGGATTAGGCAGTTTAAAAGAAACGGTGATTATTACTATGTCATTTTATGGGATATACTTACCGGGAAAGAATTCACCCTAAAGCTTGACTACTACTTTGACATATTGACAAAAAATGAAATTGCTAAAGAAGAAATCCCGCTAAAAATAATTAATATACATAATAAAACTTACTTTGTATTTTCAAAACAAAATGCAATCCATATAAGGGATTTAGGATAGCTTATTGAAGTTCTTCTTCATTTGCAATGTAGTAAACTGTTCTAAGGGGGATCTTTAAACTTTTTGATATCTCTTTTACAGGAACACCTAGCTCATACATTTTTTTTAATTTGCTGACTGTTTCGTCATCGTATTTGTTTGGTCTCCCAGCACCCTCTCCAAAAGGAACAAGAAGAACCCCAACGCGCTCCAATGCTTTTTTGACCCTAATTGATGTCAAGGAATAGAGACTTTTTGGGCAAAGAATATATTTTATATTTGGCGCATGCTCTAATACTTCAACCATAATGTCAACTGATGGCCTCATGTTGATATAAATTTTTTCGTCTTTGTTAGAAAGATCAATCCTTAACTTTTTTATAAGGTCTCTCTTATTTTTTGCGATTATCTTTTTCAATCTTGAGCCCCCTTAAGTTCTTGTAAAAATTTCTTTGTTATATCTTTTTTTTCACCAGTCTTGACTACTCTTTCAAGAAGATGCTTGCTCTCTTTAGGTATTACCCCATAATTTCCAGCCCTTATCAAAGCAGATTCAAATTCATTGTTATCTATAGAAAAAAATAGGAGGGTCTTGTCATAATCTTCTGACACTAAATAATATGAAATTGCAGCAACTAGGCTGTTCTTCTCTTTTAGATTCATATCTTTTAGTGTATTCATCATCCCTTCCTTCAATAGCACAGTCTTATAGAACCTACCTAACAATGCCTCATTTGGTTCTGGGTCAATTGTAGGAAATGGGCCTCCATATATCTTTCGCTCCATATAAGTTTTTTTCAGATAAAAGAGCGCTATGTCTTCGCATATTGCGTCGACTCCAAAAGGTGCATAAGCTATCGAGAGGACTTTTCTTATGTGTTTATCATATATTGGAGGCCTGCCCAGATCAATCGTTTCATCATAAAAATCACGTTTATATTGAGGATTTTCTTTTTTGAAAGGGGAATACTCTTTTGGACCCCCCATCATCCCGTATTCTTGGGGGATTCTCCTTTTAGAAGATGGCTTGCTCTTTGATTTATCCCCAAGCATGTCCATTATCTTCCTATAATTCTCTCTCTCCTCCTTATTTAAGGAAAAAAGAGTCTTCATATACTCCCCAGAAAAAGAAAGGTATTTCATTATGCCTAATCTATAGACACCATCTGGACTAAAAATAAATTTTCCTTCCCCGCCTTCCTCGGTAAACTTCAGGGCTTCATGCCCGACATATATTATGCCCTCTTTTTCAAATCCCATAGCGTCTATTAACTGACCTATGGCAACTCTGTGTGCGGCAATAGCGTGCTGAATATTGTCAAAACAGATCTTTTTTTCCATTGCCCTTTTTCTGAAATAAGGATCCTGTGCATCCTTGATACCTTTAATAACAAAATAAGGATTTTGATACCCCAAGAACTCTATTTTTCGCCTAATCGAGATTAATTCTTCATAATCTCTTTTTAGTTTTAGATACGTATCAAGAAAGTAGTCACTATCCTTCAATTTATCAGGGTTTACACTATACTTTAACGTATCAAGATAACTAGAAATCCTTGATATCAGACTCATTTGTTTCGCCGGGATTTAATGTAATTGCAATAATCTTATAAGTCTATCCTTGAAAAAATATTGCAAAAAGTAAAGCTAAAGAACTATTCGAGATATATAATAAAAATTAAAAAAATATATAATTAATTAAGGTCTTTGTATACTTTATAGTCAAGCTTTAAAGTTTCAGGCGAATCCCTATTCCAAAACACGAAATAATAGTATCCTTTTTCTGGTGCAGTCCATTTTAATTGCTCATAGCTTCGTTCTCTATCGTTTGTCGAATCAACGTAGATCTTGCCAACGTAGTCAAAGGGAGATTTGGTCCAACTTGTAAATCCAGTACCGTCAAGTACGTACATTTTAATAAATCGATTTCTGTATTCATTCTGTTGAACACTATAGTAAATATTGATTGTTTCTCCTTTTTGCATGTATGTCACGCAAGAACCGTATTTCTCTCTACCAAAAGATAGCCCAGTACCTTTACATATGACATAATCGATATCTTCTAATTTGTCCCCGGAAACTATTGTTCCACTATAATAAAATTCTCTAGGGAGATCTGTTGTATTGACGAATACTAAATAGTAAGTTCCGTCTTCTGGAAAAGTGTATTGAAACTCTGATTTAGTGCCTGAGTAAAATTTCAAGTAATTATTTGGTTTTTGTAATTCTTTAGTACCATAAACGTTAACCCAATTATGCTGTATATCAGTCATTATATACAAGTCTAAATTTTTATTATCTGTGGATTCAAAAGAGATATCTACTTTAGTTCCTTTAGTAACGGGAATTCTATTCCACATGTAACTATTGGCCTTTACAGTGTATTTTTCGTTGAAAAGAACTTCTCCTGTGCCGGAAGATTGAGAGTTTGAAGTTGTTTGTGTTTGTTGTTGGGTATTTGTTTGTTGTTGATTTGAGCCAGGTGTTGCACACATGGCTGCAACTGCTACTAATACAATCAATCCAAAAATAATGAATGTTTTTTTCATCGCCATTACTGATTGTTTAAAGTTTAAATAATTAATGTTTCTTAGTAGCTATACAGTCTCTGGAAAGGTCTTGAGTTTAATGGGCTTAGTTTTACAAATGAATTTAGATCATATTTCTCTTTAGAGTTCATATCTGTTGAATATTCGTTTAGAACGTTTGTTAAGAAATTAATATCCCATTCATCGAGAGGGGATACTGAAACGCCCTTTCCAAGATTATATTCATCGACATTTCCTCTAATGTATATGGCCCCTCCATGCATTCCGACTCCAATGTAATTGCTTTCAAGCTTAGTTTTGTTTTTGCACAAAACGACTATGATGCCTGAAGCCATATACTCTCCAAGAAAATCACCAGCATCTTCACCTATTACTATGACGGGAATCTTTTCTCCAAATGCCTTCATGTGGATTCCACATCTGTACCCAACTTTTCCCTTGACAAATATCTTTCCGCCCCTCATAGCATAGCCTAAGATATCTCCAGCATCGCCATGGACAACTATCTTACCGTTATTCATTGTATTTCCGACACAGTCTTGTATGTTGGAATTGACAAATATGTTTGGACCGTCCATCATACCCCCCAGATCATTTCCTGGTACTCCATTTATTATTGCCCTTATCCCATTCTTTACTCCAGCAAATAGATATCCCTGACCATTTATATTGTTCATTACTACTTCTTTTTCACCATCTTCTATTGCCTTACGTATGGACTTGTTTATCTCAGTATAGTTGAGCCCTTTGCAGTTTAGAATCATTTAATCCCCTCTGTGTATGATTTTACAATGACTTCCCTCATATCGCGGGGGAGGACATAAAAATTAATTTTGTTGTTTAATAATTCTTCTTTTATAGAAGAAACATCTAAGTTACTTCGGATAATATTGTTAAAGATACCTGCGCGGTCTATATCTCCAAGAAGTGCTGCGCCGATTAGTTTTTCCCCTCTAATCACAAGTTTTCTATAAACTTTCTTTTCA
The DNA here is from genome assembly GCA_035362715.1 of Methanofastidiosum sp. Lineage (NCBI taxonomy): Archaea > Methanobacteriati > Methanobacteriota > Candidatus Methanofastidiosia > Candidatus Methanofastidiosales > Candidatus Methanofastidiosaceae > Candidatus Methanofastidiosum > Methanofastidiosum sp. Next base: position 9,442 of record DAOSDU010000009.1, on the reverse strand, counting down.
GAATCAAATAAAGACATTACTTCATCTTTTTCAGTAGGCGATAATAGTCCCATTGTTATCATCTGGACATCAAATATTTTAAGAGAATTCATGGGATAAACTGTTTCAATCTTGGAATCACCACCAGACATGTTGGTTCCTGCGCAATATCCTCCGCTGTATGCATTCGGAAGAATAGGTATATTACAATAGGCATCTTCAATAGAATTATACATTTCAGTTACATCCCCTGCAGCAAAGACATCATCTATGTTAGTCCTCATATGATCATCAACTTTTATGCCTTGATTGATTGAAAGTTCTGATTTCTCAAACGGGGAAACTTCAGGTTTTACACCTTTGCAGGAGACTATTGCATCACATGTTATAGTTCCCTTGTCAAGTTTAAGTTCAATTTTTGAATCTATTTTCTTGGCCTCAATTATTTTTCTTGAAAGCAATAAATTGACTCCTTTTTCTAAAATCTCGTTATTAAGGATTTCAGAAATCTTTTCATCTCCAAGAGAACTTAATACCCCTTTGGAACTTACTATAAGGATCACTTCTTTCCCCATCTTATGCAGATACTCTGATAACTTGACCCCGATTAGCCCCCCTCCAAGAACGGCTATCTTCTCTTTATTGGCAAGAGATTGTTTGAGTCTCACAGCCTCATCAATATTTGTGAAAGAATAGATTTCCCCATCAAATCCTTTAAGTTTTGGCACATTTGCTTTAGCGCCTGTAGCAATAAGCAATCTATCATATTTTATGTTGTCATCTTCTAATATCAATAGTTTTTTGTTAAAGTCAACTGATTTTAGGGTCTTCCCCAGAATAGTTGATACATTATTATTAATGTAAAATTCTTCATTCCTATAATATATGCTCTTTACGTTTTCTTGGTTTAGCATTTTGTATAGTTGAGGTTTTGAGTAAGATATGCAATTTTCTTTAGAAATTAATATTATTTCACTTTTCTTATCGTTACTCCTTATGCCTTCAATAGCCCCAACTGCGGCCGCACCATTTCCAATAATAACGTATTTCATCTAATCAGCCTCGTATACCAGTGCTTTGTTAGGGCAGTTAAGAACGCATATGGGTACTTCCTCACCATGACAATGATCGCATTTGAACGCCTTTTTGTCCCCTCTCTTTATAGCGCCAAAAGGACAGACCATAACGCACATCCAGCAACCAACACATCTTTCATCATCTATTATAACTGTTCCATCCTCGACTTTTATTGCCCCCATTGAACATGCTCTGATACATAGAGGGTCCTTGCAATTCATGCACACAATTGATCCACATACGTGTTCCTTTTGCTCAAATGCCATCCGCGAGGGTTCTTTTTCCTTTTCATACTTATATGCCAGAATTATATCCCCTGACTTAGAGTGCTTAACATTACAGTGTACTTCACATAATCTGCACCCGATGCAGAAATCTTCATTACATATTATTCTTCTTTTCATGCTCACATCCCCGCATGCTCAATGCCTAGTATCTTAGATTCCAATTCTGTAAGTCCAACTCCCCTCAATCTAAGCCTGTTTCCCCTAAGAGCCTCTATTGCATTTATCCCCATGCTTCCAAGAATTTCTTTTATTTCGAGGTTCCAGCTGTTGACAAGATTTGTCAATTTCTCAGACCCTATTTCGGGATTTAATCTTCTTGTTAAAACTGGATCTTGAGTTGTAAGACCCCAGTTACATTTTCCCTTGTAGCATTTCTGGCACAATGTGCATCCCATCGCGATTAATGCTGCAGTTGCAATGTATACTGCATCTGCTCCCAAAGCCATTGCTTTGACAGCGTCTGCACTTGATCTTATCCCACCTGCGGCTACTATTGAAACTTCATTTCGGATACTTTCATCTCTTAATCTTTGATCTACCACAGCAAGTGCAATCTCAATAGGAATGCCTGTGTTGTCCCGAATTACAGAAGGTGCAGCACCTGTACCGCCCCTAAATCCATCAATGACAATGACATCTGCGCCTGCCCTAACAATTCCAGATGCAATAGCGGCAGAATTATGAACAGCTGCTATTTTTACAAAAACAGGTTTTTCATAATTAGTTGCTTCCTTAATAAGAGAAATTAGTTGTTTTAGATCTTCAATAGAATATATGTCGTGGTGAGGCGCAGGCGATATTGCATCTGTGCCTGAAGGAATCATTCTTGTCTCAGATATTTCTACGGTAACTTTTTCCCCAGGGAGGTGCCCACCAATTCCAGGTTTCGCCCCTTGGCCAATTTTAATTTCAATTGCTGCACAGGTATCTAAGTAATCTGTATCGACTCCGAATCTTCCAGAAGCTACCTGGCCAATAGTGTTTTTGCCATATTTGTACAGTTTTTTATGGAGCCCCCCTTCCCCGGTGTTATAAAATGTACCGAGTCTAGAGGCTGCAGATGCAAGAGATTCACACGCATTCAGACTAATAGAACCATAAGACATCGCGGAAAACATAATTGGAGTTTCAAGTTTTATCTGAGGTGCCAACTTAGTATCAAGAGATATTTCCCCATTTTCCTCTTTAAGTATAACTCTGTCAGGTTTCTTACCCAAATATGTCCTTAGTTCCATCGGTTCCCTTAGAGGGTCAATTGGAGGATTTGTAACTTGCGAAGCATCGAGTAGCATTCTGTCCCAATAAGAAACGTAAGCCTTATCGTTACCACTGCCAGTAAGTGTCATGCCCCCAGTTTCAGCCTGTTTTTTTATACTATTAATAGTGTATGAGCTCCAATGAAAGTTATCTTTGTAAAGGGCTTTATTTTTAGTTATAGTCAAAGCATCTGTTGGGCACATCATTTCACACCGATGACATCCAACACACTTGTCATTGTAAATACGGATTAAATCAAAATCTTCAAAGTACTTGAAGACCTCTTCAGAACACTGCCTTACACAGACCTTACATTTGATGCATCTGTCTTCATTTTTATCTACAATAAATTCAGGAATAACACTAGACATATTTACCATCCAACAAAGCTATTGCAGGCTCTCCACCTTTTGGCCTGTAAACTGAATCAAGATCCGGACAAATTTTCCTCACTGCGCATTCTTCACTTGACATGTAGACTGTATTCTCATTTTTTCCTACAAGAAGTGGCCTAAGTTTTAATCTATCCCCGAGGCCCATTATCCCATTCTCAAATCCTAGAATAACAGAAAATGGTCCTGTGAGTAGTGCCCCGGCATAGGTCATTCTCAATGCTTTTAACAACTCTCTCTTTTTTTCTTCCATTCTGTCTATATCTACCCACATTGGGCTTGCAAGAATCTTTGATGCTAGCGACAGAGTAAGATTATTCTTTCTAACTAAAAAATCAAAAAGATAAGTTATTACTTCAGTATCTGTTACAAGATTACATCTGTAACCGTACATCTCAAGATACCTTCTGTTGGTATCATAAGAAGATATTTCACCGTTATGGACTATAGTCCAGTCAAGCAATCCAAAAGGGTGCGCTCCGCCCCACCACCCAGGAGTATTAGTGGGGAATCTTCCGTGCGCGGTCCATATATAACCCTTGTAATCTTCAAGACGATAGAATCTACTGATGTCTTCAGGGTACCCCACGCCTTTGAATACCCCCATGTTTTTTCCGCTTGAGATTACATATGCACCTTCAATGTTATTATTGATATCCATTACAGCCTTGAAAGTCTCTTCTCTTTCGGAATCTTTGGACAAGATATTCCTATTTTTAACAAAATATCGCCACAATAATGGCTTATTAGGAAGATTAATAGAATTATCAGTTCTAATCTTTTCGTCGTATTCAATTAGAAAGTGTTTATTAATTAATTCTTCAGTTTCCTCTTTTGCCTTGACAGAATCAAAAAATAAATGGAATGCATAATCATCTGGATAGTCTGGGTATATCCCATATCCAGAAAAACCCCCACCTAGGCCATTCGCCCTATCATGGAGAACAGAAATTGCTTCAGTGATAACACTGCCACTGACCTTTTCTCCGTCAGTATTGATTAATCCGAATATAGAACAGCCTGAAATATCCTTTTCTCTCGGAAATTTGTTCATAATAAAAGCTTAAAAGAAAATATATATATTAATTTCTATTAATAACTGGCCATTTTGAGCCAAAAAATAAATAAAGTATACCTATTAAGGACATATTATTAAGATAAGCTTATTCTACATTAGCCCTTTTATGTTTCCTTTGTCATCGATATCCATTTTTACAGCTGCCGGCGATCTTGAAAGACCAGGCATTAGGGTAATATTACCGCAAATTATTACAATATAGCCAGCCCCGCTTGCAAGTTCAACATCTGTTACTTCAAGATCAAAAGGAGGTGGAACTCCAATTAGATTCTTGTCATCAGATAAAGACAATTGAGTTTTAGCAATGCATACTGGCAGATTTCCATATCCAAGTTTTTTATATAATTCAATCTTTTTCTTGGGTTTTGTTTCAAATATTACACGTTTTGCACCGTAGATTTTTTTAGCAATTATCTCTACCTTTTTTTCAATATCGTCGGTTAGTTCGTAAAGTGGCTTGAAATTATTCTTTTGCTTTGACAATTCCAATACTATATTTGCAAGTTCTATTCCACCATTGCCTCCTTCTGAAAACATTTTGGATAAAGTCACGGGCACTTCCTTCTTTGCACAAAGTGACTTTATCATTTCAATTTCCTGATCTCTGTCAAAATTAAACTTATTAATTGATACAACTACTGGAATTCCAAATAATTTGAGATTGTCAATATGTTTTTCAACATTTTTTAGGCCTTTTAAGAACGCTTCTTCATCGTGATAGGTAATAATATCCTTTAATCCGCCATGGTACTTTATTGCCTTGCATGTGACGACTAATACTACCGCAGAAGGGGAAAAATTACCTTTTCTTGAAACGATGTTAAGGAATTTTTCTGCACCTAAGTCTGCACCGAATCCAGCTTCAATTATGACAAAATCGGCCAATTTAAGGGCTATATTGGTCGCAATTATCGAATTTGTACCAATTGATATATTGGCAAAAGGCCCACCGTGTATAATTGCAGGTGTGTGCTCAATTGTCTGAACAAGGTTTGGTTTAAGTGCTTCTTTTAATATCGCTGCCAGTGCACCTTCAACTTTTAATTTTCCTGCATTTATGGGATTACCTTTTCTATCAAACGCAATGGTAATGTTGGAGAGTCTCTCTTTAAGGTCCACTATATCTTTTGAAAGGCACACAATTGACATTATTTCTGATGCTGCAGTAATAATAAATTTTGATTCGCGGGGAATACCATTCCCAGAACCGCCAAGTCCAATCACGATATTTCTTAGGGCCCTGTCATTCATATCAATCGCTCTGGGCCACACAATATTATTAATATCAATGTCAAGTTCATTTCCCATCAAAATATGGGTATCGAGCATAGCTGCCAGAAGGTTATGTGCAGCTTGAACTGCATGAATATCGCCTGTGAAATGTAGATTAATATCCTCCATTGGAAGGATTTGTGAACGCCCCCCGCCTGTGGCCCCACCTTTTACACCAAACACAGGGCCCATCGATGGCTCTCTTAAAGTAATTATTGTTTTCTTTCCAAGAGCGCATAGAGCTTGGCCCAATCCTATGGTGGTAAGGGTCTTTCCTTCACCATACGGTGTTGGATTCATCGCAGTTACTAAAATTAGATTACCTTTAGTATTTTTTTCATTGGTTTCTAGGATTAACAAATCTATTTTTGCTTTATGCTTTCCATACAGTTCAAGATATTTCTCACTAATCCCTGCTTTTTCGGCGATTTTTTCTATGGGCCAGATATGTGCTTTATTTGCTATGTCGATGTCACTTTCCATCTTAACCATCTTGATTTCAAATTCAATTGTAAATCTTTTTAAAAAGTTTTCGTTATTTAGTTTATGCTTTCTAAGTCTGAGCTAAGAGCCAGAATAAAAGAAGAAATGGCGAACCTAGATTATGCTAAAAAGGGCATTATGGATGAAAAAATAAGAAAGACTATCTATAGTCTCGAGGAATATTGTTCAGCAAACACTATTTTCACTTATGTTTCAAAGGATAAAGAAGTAGATACAATTGATCTGATTACTCATTCAATGATTCTTGGAAAGGCGGTCTGTGTTCCTTTGACGAAAAAAGAGGATAATTCTCTTGAAATACGAGAAATTGAAGACTTGAGGGATCTAAAAATCGGAAACTTCGATATCCTTGAACCAAATGAGAACACTAAAAGTACCAATCCTGAAGAAATAGAATTATTATTTATTCCTGGCCTTGCCTTTGGGGGCAGGTGCGAGAGGCTAGGGAGAGGCGGAGGTTATTTTGACAGATTCTTAATGAGTACTAGAGGACTTAAAGTCGGTCTTGCTTATGAGTTTCAGGTTTTTGATTCATTGCCTATCCAAAAACATGATATCAAAATGGATAGGATTATTACTAACAAACGGATCATCAACTGCGTTTAATAGAATAAACAAGAATTATTGCCGGAAAGAGTAGCATTGATGCGAACGGATTTATTGCAAAAAATGATGCAAGAGCTGGAAGACTTGAACCAGTTATTGTAGAAAGGTCCTGACTTAGTGAAAATGTAGAGAAAATTGTCCCTCTTTTTGCAACTTCTATTACCTCACACAAGAAAGAATAGCACCAAACATCAATGAATGCCCCGGCCAATCCAATGAGGCCTGAAGATAAAAAGAATAAGACAATGTTGTTGGAAAAAAACAATAACGTAATCCCGGCTATATGGATTAATGCGCCCCATTTAATCCACATCCTTTTACTTTCAATCTTTGCATAACGTCCTATAAGAATTTCAGAAAGACCAAAAACAAGTGATTCAAATGCAACTATCAATGAAACAATAGACCCAGCCATTCCAAGTTTTCCTATGGCAAATCTTACAAAGAATATCAAAAATGCTGTGAACACTGCTATGTCAAATGTCTTGTATACTAAAGGATCTAATACTTTTTTCAGTGTTTGAATTGAAGGGTAGCTCTTCTCCCTTAATTCAAATTTGAATTCCTTCATGAAGGATATATAAATTATTGTTATAGATGCTCCGATTAAAAATAATGAATAGAAAGCTCCTTTTAATCCCAGTATATCTACAAATAATCCTGGAAGCAAAAGACCAAATACCCATCCCAATCCAGTAATTCCTCCAAAAATACTAACTTTCCTCTCAGGTTTTTGTGTTATAGGTCTAAGCGAGAAAACTATCACAACGGTCAAGAATGTGGCAAGAGAAACTGCAACTAATACTTGAAGTAGCGCCAGATACAGAAGATTATTAGTAAAGGAAATGAGAAAAGCGGAAACTGAGGATAGTGTCAAAGCAACTAGCAATAAGTACCTCTCCCCTATTCTGTCCGACAGAGCGCCAATTAGCGGTTTAAGAAAAAAAGAAACGCCATCGCCGATAACAAATAATAATGCGTAGGGTAGTAAAGATATCCCTAGCGTGGTAAAATATATACTAAAAAGAACCATTGTGAACCCATGAAAAAATGATTTATAGAATCCCAACATTGAGCCAAAAAATAATCTCTTATTTTCAACTGCCAAGTAATTTCCTTCCTTTCAATATGTATCCAGCGATATATATGGACCCAGTGATGAGTAATTTTTCATCTTTTTTAAGGTTTGACACACAATAATCAAAAGCTTTGAGTGGATCGTCAAAAGAGTTAATATCGTTGAAATACTTCCTTGCTTTTTCTTCAAGAATATTAATATTTGCACATCTCGGAGGGATTGTTGTCAAGACTATTCTTTTTGAAATTTTGGAAAATTCATTCAAAATACCATCAATATCCTTATCTACAGATATCCCAACGAGTAAAAGTGTTTTTGAATCTGTAAATAAACCGTTATAAGTTTCTGAAAGAGATTTTGCACCAGCTGTATTGTGTGCGACGTCAACTAAAATCATTGGATTTCTTCTCAATATTTGGAAGCGCCCTGGCCAAATAGATTTTTCAAGGCCTTTCCTGATTGAATCTTCGTTTAGTTCAAATCCATGTGAAGCCATGGATTCCGCCAAATTAATTGCACATGCCGCATTTGCTATTTGATGCCTTCCTATCATCCTGATTTTAACATCTTTGAAGAAATTATCACTTGAACGATAATCAAAAACGGCGCCCTCGAAGCTAATTTTTTTCTCAATTGCTTTGAAATCCCTATTAAATAATTTTAATGTAGCGCCTTTTTCTATGCAGATATTTTCTAGCAACGGTGCCAATTCTAAATCAATGCAAGAAGAAACTAATGATCCTTTTTTTATTATTCCCGCTTTTTCAATTAATATCTCTTCTTTGCTATGGCCTAATATTTCCTGGTGATCAAGGGAAATATTTGTTATTGCGACGGATTTACCGTTTAGTATATTAGTCGCATCGAGTCTACCTCCAAGGCCAACTTCAGAAACTATAACATCAACTTTTTTCTCGGCAAAATAAATAATAGAAACGGCAGTTAAAACTTCAAAAAAAGTTGGACTTCCGATGTCCATCAATTTTTCTGCTTCTTCACAATAGGATTTTAATTCAGAAAGGATTCTATCAAAATCTTTTGAGGAAATATTATTATCGCCAATTTTTATCCGTTCGTATATATCAATCAGATGAGGTGATATATAAGACCCCACTTTGTAGTTGGATTGAGAAAAAATTTCAGATATAAAAGTAACAACTGAGCCTTTGCCGTTTGTTCCTGCTATGTGGACTACAGGTATATCTTCCCAGCTTATTCCGCTTTTTTCAAGAAGAAACTTTATTCTTTCGAGCCCAAGTTTTGAATTTAATCGTTCAAGTCCTGGTTTAGACCCAATAAGCTTTAACGCCTCTAGAAAATCATCTTGCACAATCGTTCTGTTTTATAAAGCAGATTATAAGGTTTTCCAGAAGCATTGCTCTTGTCATAGGGCCAACTCCTCCTGGAACTGGAGTTATATAAGATGTTTTCTTGCTGACCTTGTCATACTTGACATCACCTTTAATGCCATCCACGTTACGAGTTATCCCCACATCAACTACAACGGCCCCTTCTTTTACCATATCTGCAGTTAAAAAATCAGTTCTCCCCACTCCAACTATAACTATGTCGGCATGCTTTGTCTTTTCTTTCAAGTCCTTTGTTTTAGTATGAACGACGGTAACTGTTCCGCCCCGATTTATCATCATGGCTGCCAAAGGTTTTCCAATAATATTACTTCGGTTAATTATTGTTATGTCCGCACCCTCTATGGGGATATTATATTCATCCAAAATTTTAACCACCCCTTTGGGAGTGCATGGAAATATGTCGGATATATTTAGAAGTATCCTGCCAACGTTAATGGGTGTAAATCCATCGACATCTTTTATTGGATCAATTCTTTCCAATACCTTGTTACTGTCTATATGTTTTGGTAAAGGTAACTGAACTAGAATACCATGAATATCTG